>WGBZ01000162.1 GCA_015494035.1 Lysobacterales bacterium
CCGCTGATCAATTTTGCCAGCTCCGGCGGGGCGCGCATGCAGGAATCCCTGTTTTCGCTGATGCAAATGGCCAAGACCGCCGCGGCGTTGAAAAAGCTTAAAAAAGCCGGCATTCCCTACATTTCGGTGCTCACCAACCCCACCACCGGGGGTGTGTCGGCCTCCCTGGCCTTGCTGGGGGACGTGAATGTGGCCGAACCCGACGCACTGATTTGCTTTGCCGGGCCACGGGTGATCGAACAAACCGTGCGTGAGAAATTGCCCGAAGGCTTTCAGCGCAGCGAGTTTCTGCTGGAACACGGCGCCATCGACATGATCGTCGATCGCCGCGAACTGCGCGACCGGCTGGCCACGCTGCTGCGCCTCATGGGGGATGCGAAAAACCCACCCCGGCAACCCGATGCGGTCATTAGCCCTGAAGCGGATTAAGGAAGCTCTGATTGAATCTGGAGGAAGCAGGTTATGTCTGAAATGTTCGAGAACAAGGCGAAGTTCGCGGCCAATAGCGAGCTATTGACCAGGACTTCAACGCAGTTATCGGGCATTTCAGGCATGAGAAGCGATTTCATGATTCGATCAGAGCTTCCTTAGTGCATCATGGCAAAAGCCGTAACGCTGAACCAGTGGCTGCAACGGCTGGAGAAAGCGCATGGCGGAAAGATTGACCTGGGCCTGGAGCGGGTAGGGCGGGTTTATCAGCGTTTGCAGTTGGCGCCGGTAGCACCTGTGGTGATCACCGTGGCCGGCACCAACGGCAAGGGTTCCACCGTGGCCATGCTCGATGCCATCTGTCGTCAGGCCGGTTACCACAGCGGCTGCTTCACCTCACCGCACCTGATTCGTTACAACGAACGCTTCAGCGTGGCTGGCCGGCCGGTGGCCGATGAAGCCATTCTGGAGGCGTTTGACGCCATCGAAAAGGCCCGTGGTGACATCAGCTTGTCCTATTTTGAATTTTCCACCCTGGCGGCCCTGTGGCTGTTCAAACAGGCTGCCGTGGACGTGGCCATCCTGGAAGTGGGCCTTGGCGGCAGACTGGATTCGGTCAACGTGGTGGACACGGATTGCGCCGTGATTACCACGGTGGACATCGACCACGAACACTGGCTCGGGAACACCCGTGAAGCGGTGGGGCGGGAAAAAGCGGGCATCTTTCGCCCCGACAAACCCGCCATTTGCGGTGATCTGGATTGCCCCCTGAGTGTGCGGCGGGCCGCCTGCCAGCAGCGCACACGGCTGTTTTGCCGCGACAGGGATTTTACTGTACGTCAGCGTGAGGTTGGTACGTCCTCTGAGTTTGACTGGTTGGGCTGGACGCGTGATTTGCCCGATCTGCCACTGCCCGCTCTGCGTGGCCACTGGCAGTTGCAGAATGCCGCCACCGCCATCGCGGCCCTGGAAAGCCTGGCCGGGCGGCTGGACATTTCACCCTCGGACTATGCCGCCGGTTTGCGCACTGTCTCACTGGCGGGTCGGTTGCAACGCCTGCAGTCAACCCCTGAAGTGCTGGTTGACGTGGCCCACAATGCCCAGTCAGCCGCCGCCCTGGCGAGCTGGCTGCAGCACAATCCGTCTGGCGGGCGCACGGTGGCGCTGTTTGGCGCCCTGGCTGACAAGCACGCGGAAACCTGGTTACCCCAGTTTCGCTTTCTGGTTGACCAATGGGTGGCTACGGCACCGCAGTCTGAACGTGCACTGTCGGCTCCCGAGTGCCAGCAGCTGATTGAGAAAACCCTTGGTGCTCCGGTGCTTTTTGCCGAAAAAGACCCATTGCGTGCCTATGAGAAAACACTGGCTACGCTGGATAAAAACGATCGCCTGCTGGTTTTCGGTTCTTTTTTTGTGCTCGACCCCATTCTGGCCGCCAGGCAAACACCCGCCTGAGAACACCCTCCAGAGCTGGTTGGTTGCCGCCACTGCCTGGCCTTGTCTTTTGTCCAAAATGCCACGGCCTGCATGGTGCGCGCGGCCACACTCGCCTATAATACGGCCTTTCAAAAAATAACAGAGGTGACGGCATGACTGACCGCACACAAAACAAAACGGCCTACCGCATCGAACGTGACAGCATGGGTGAGCTGGAAGTGCCGGCAGAGGCGCTGTACGGTGCCCAGACCCAACGCGCGGTAAACAACTTTCCCATTTCCGGCATTCCCATGCCGCGCGAGTTTATTCGCGCCCTGGGGCTGATCAAGCAGGCCGCTGCGCGCAGCAACGAATCCCTGGGCCTTCTGGACAGTGAGCGCAGTGCCGCCATTCAGGCTGCCGCCCAACGCGTGCAAAGCGGCGAGCTGGACGCGCATTTTCCCATTGATGTTTTTCAGACCGGCTCTGGCACCTCGTCCAACATGAATGCCAACGAGGTGATTTCTCACGTGGCCTCCACCGACACGCTGCCGATTCATCCCAACGATCACGTGAACATGGGTCAGAGCAGCAATGACGTGGTGCCCACGGCCATTGCCATTGCTTCGGTGCTGCTGGCGACGGAGAAACTGTTGCCCGCGCTGCAACACCTGGAAACGACCATTCGCCATAAGGCCGACAGCCTGCGCGATGTGGTCAAGACCGGCCGCACGCACCTGATGGATGCCATGCCCGTTACTTTTGGTCAGGAACTGGACGCCTGGGCCGAGTTGATTCACCGGGACATTGAACGCATCCAGGACGCCATCAAGCGCGCCGCGCGCTTGCCACAAGGAGGCACGGCGGTGGGCACCGGAATCAACGCCCACCCGCAATTCGCGGCCCGTTTTTCCGAGGCGCTGAGCGAAATCACCGGTGTGGCCTTTGCACCCATGGAAAACAAGTTCGAAGGCATATCGGCCCAGGACAACGCGGTGGAACTTTCCGGCCAGCTGAAAACCCTGGCGGTCAGCCTGATGAAAATAGCCAATGACCTGCGCTGGATGAATTCCGGCCCCCTGGCGGGCCTGGGCGAAATTGCCTTGCCCGCCCTGCAGCCGGGTTCCAGCATTATGCCGGGCAAGGTCAACCCGGTGATTCCCGAAGCCACGGCCATGGTCTGTGCGCAAGTGATGGGCAATGACACCACCATTACCCTGGCCGGTCAGTCCGGCAATTTCCAGTTGAACGTGATGTTGCCGGTGATTGCCCTGAACCTGTTGCAAAGCCTGGAAATCCTGGCCAATACTGCGCGCCTGCTGGCCGATTCCGCCATTGCCGGCTTTACCGTCAATGAACAGCGCGTGGCCCAAAGCGTGGACAAAAACCCCATCCTGGTCACGGCCTTGAACCCAGTCATTGGTTACGAGCTGGGCGCCAAAATCGCCAAGCTGGCTTATCAGCAGGGACGGCCCATCCTGGAAGTGGCCAAAGAGCACACCGATTTGAGTGAAGAGCAGCTAAAGACGCTGTTGGCCCCGTTGAAACTGACCCGTGGAGGCATCAACCAGTGAAACTTTTTCCCCGTGTATTGATGGCGTTTGGTTTTATCACCGCCCTGACGGTTTCCCTGCCAGCAGGCGCCATCCCCCAAAGTGACATGCCGTCGTTCCAGTACGATGCCAATGAATATTTTGCCGACAAGGAGCTGAAAAAGGTGCGCGAAGCCACGCAACTGGCGGTCAAAAATCACTGGCAAATGCGCATCACCGCCCCGGCCGAGTGGCACGATAAACTGATGCAGACAGTCACCGAAGCCGCCGGTGGCAA
>WGBZ01000163.1 GCA_015494035.1 Lysobacterales bacterium
GGCGACAAGCCACTGTACACCGTGTCAGGCCAGCACTGGATCAGCGAAGCGGTGGGCTTGTGTGGATTGCAGAACGTGTTTGAGGACCTGCCTCTGGCTTCGGCACCGGTCAGCCCCGAAGCGGTGGTCAGCCGTCAGCCAGAGGTGATTGTGATGCTTTCGGCTGAAAGTCAGGCATTTCAAGGCGGCAAAAACGCCAGCAGTGTGGCGCCTGAAAAAACGCTGTGGGGCCAGTGGCCACAGCTGCCGGCTGTGGCTTCCGGGCGCATTATACGGGTCAATCCCGATGTGCTCAGCCGCCCCGGCCCACGGGTGCTGACCGGTGTGGCGGCCTTGTGCGAACAGTTGCAAGGGAGCCTTTGATTGAATCTGGCGCGAACAGATTGTCGTGTAAAATTGTTCAATTCAAGGCGCAGACCGCACGCAATAGCAAGCTATTGTGAAGGTTTGCAACGCAGAAATGGACGATTTTACGCTGCAAGATGCCGGGTCACGATTTGAACGGAGGCTCCCAAGAAAAACCGGAGTAACCCGGCCAGCCAATCCGGTCTGGTGTTAAGGCGCAGGCATGGCCGCACCATCAGCACATTGTTGCTGTAGTTGCTCAGCAAACCGGGCAATGCTTTCGGCCTCACTGAGCATGTTTAGCCCTTGCAGCCGGTGTGCCGTGTCCAGCCGTGACAGCTTGTTTTGAAAACGCGGGGTCAGCAACAAGGTGACTTCAATGCCCTGATTTTGCAATTCTTCAAGGATTTCGACCAGGGCATTCACGCCGCTGTAATCCATAAACGGCACGCGGCGCAAATCAATCACAAAATGACGGGTATTGAGCGCGCGGTTAATCTGTTCGTTGAACAGCGCGGCGGTACCAAAGAAATACGGTCCATTCACCGTGGCCACGCGGATGCCATTTTGCAGCAGGCATTCCGGTTCCAGCTGGTTCAATAAGTCTTCAGCCGGTGTGGTTTCCACCCGGGCTTCACGCGTCAGGCGATAGACGGTAAATAACGCGGCAATGGCCGTGCCGATGGCCACGGCATAGATCAGGTCCACAAACACGGTCAGTAACAGCACCACCACGGCCACCAGGGCATCAAACACAGGCATTTTGTGAATGATTTTCAAAAACGGGTAGTCCATGATGTCCAGCCCAACCTTGATCAGAATGCCCGCCAGGACCGGCAGGGGAATCTGTTCGGCCCAGGGCGCAAAGGCAAAGACCAGTGTCGCCAGGGTCAGGGCATGAATCATGCCCGAACGACGGGTTCGACCGCCGTTTTTGATATTGATCACCGTGCGCATGGTGGCGCCAGCGCCCGGCAGGCCGCCCACAAACGCGCACAGGCTGTTGCCAATGCCCTGGCCGATGAGCTCACGGTTGGGATTGTGCTTGTGTTTGGTCATGGCATCGGCCACCAGTGAAGTCAACAGCGTGTCGATCATGCCCAGAATGGCCAGAGCCACGCCCATTTCGATGATAACTTTGCCGTCGCTGAGACTGAAATGTGGAAAAACCAGACTGGGGAGTTGACGGGGAATGTGGCCCAGGCGCGGCACGTCCATGGGCCAGATGACGCTGGCTGTGGTGACCACGATCAACGCCAGAATGGCCGCGGGCACATAACGGGTCACGGCCTGCGGGGTAAAAAACATAATCACCAGCGTGGCGGCAGTCAGGGCCACGGCGGCCAGATTGGCCTGATGGGCATGGGCGTAAAAGTGGGTGAGTGTTTCCAGAATGGAATGGGCGCTTTGCAGGCCCATGGATGGATTCAATTGCAGCACAATGATAATCACGCCGATGCCGGTCATGAACCCGGAAATGACCGGGTAGGGAATGTAGCGCATGTATTTACCCACCCGCATCACACCCAGCAGAATCTGGAACAGACCCGCCAGCAGCACCGCCGCCATGACCAGTTTGAGATTACCGTGAAAAAGGGTCACGGTGCTGGCGGCGACAACAGTCATGGGGCCGGTGGGGCCGGAAATCTGGGTTGGCGTACCACCAAACAGCGAGGCAAAAAAGCCCAGCACAATGGCGCCATAAAGACCGGCCGTGGCGCCCAGGCCGCTGGCAATGCCAAAAGCCAGCGCCAGTGGCAAGGCGATCACAGCGGCGGTGATACCGCCCTTGATATCGCCGGTTAATGAGGCAGTGTTCATGCTTGCGCTCCGCTTTCTTTTTCCAGCAGGGAAATATCGGCAATGCCGTTAAACAGGGTTTGCAGTTGCCTGAGCAACGCCAGCCGGTTGGCGCGCACGGCGGGGTCATCGGCATTGACCATCACCTGATCAAAAAACGCATCCACTGGTTGGGCCAGGCTGGCCAGGGTTGAAAAGGCGGCCACGTAGTCGCGTTCTTGCAGTAATTCCTGATAGCGCCCCTGTACCTGATTCACGGCGGCATGCAGGGCTTTTTCCGCGTCTTCGGTGAACAGCGTCGGGGTGACTTCAGCACCTGCGCTAGCGTCTGCCTTGCGCAAAATATTACCAATGCGCTTGTTGGCCGCTGCCAGCGCCAGGGCCTCCGGCAGGCGTTTGAACGTGGTGACTGCTTGCAGGCGCTGTTGCACGTCGCGCATGTCACCGGGGTTCAGCGCCAGCACGGCATCCACCACGTCGTGGGCATAACCTTGTTCCAGGCTGTGGTGTTTCAGCCGCTGCCGGATAAAGTCCAGTAATTGAACGCGCACTTCATCGGTATTGAAGTCACCGGCGGGCAGTTGCGCCAATGCGGTGTTCACCAGCTGGCCCATGTCGGCCTGAATCTCGCCCTCGGCCAGAATGCGAATGGCGCCCAATGCCGCCCGGCGCAAGGCAAACGGGTCCTTGTTGCCGGTGGGTTTCTTGCCCACGGCAAAAATGCCTGCCAGCGTATCCATGCGGTCGGCCAACGACAGCACCTGACCCAGGGCGGTGGCCGGAATGGCATCACCGGAAAAAGCCGGTTTGTACTGTTCGCCAATGGCCTTGGCCACGGCCGGGTCTTCGCCCTGTTCGACCGCGTAATATCCGCCCATGATGCCTTGCAGCTCGGGAAATTCAC
>WGBZ01000164.1 GCA_015494035.1 Lysobacterales bacterium
GGCAAGGACTTCAACGCAGTTATCGGACATTTCAGGCGTGAGAAGCGAGTCCATGATTTGATCAGAGCTTCCCTGGTTGACCTCCGCCAAAAAAGAACCCGGCACGTGGCCGGGCTCGGGTTTGAGGTGGCATGAACGCCCTGCGCGTGTCTTCAGGACAGTGCCTGGGCGATGCGCCTGACGGCCTCTTTCAACACATCGAGCGAAGTGGCAAAGGAAAAACGCACGTGCCTCGGGGCACCAAAGGGCGTGCCCGGTACCACGGCCACCTCGGCGTTTTCCAGCAGCCAGGTGGAAAAATCCACGTCGTTGTCAATGCCCAGTTTTTCCATGGCCTCACTGACGCCGGGAAAAGCATAAAAGGCGCCGTCACCCGGCAGGGCAGAAAAACCCGGTAAACGGTTCAACGCCTCAATGAGGTAATCATGCCGCTGCCTGAAGGCGGCTTTCATTACCTCAATGCATCCCTGATCACCGTTTAAGGCCGCCACCGCAGCGGCTTGTGAAATGGAACAGGGATTGGAGGTGCTCTGGCTCTGGATCTTGCGCATGGCCGTGATGATGTCCTGCGGGCCGGCCGCGTAGCCGATGCGCCAGCCAGTCATGGCATAGGCCTTGGAAACGCCATTGATGAAGACCGTCCGCTCCATCAGCTCCGGGTGCAAAATGCCCAGGTTGGTGAGCGGTTCTTCGCCCCAATAAATGTGCTCGTAAATATCGTCCGTGGCGATCAGGACCTGCGGGTGCTGTTTCAGCACCTCGCCCAGCGCCTGCAATTCCGCCGCCGTGTAGGCCATGCCGGTAGGGTTAGAGGGGGAATTCAGCATCAGCAGTTTGGTGTTGGGCGTGATGGCCGCTTGCAGCTGTTCGGGGCTTATCTTGAAACGTTGTGCCTGAGTGGTATTAACAATCACCGGCTGACCGCCGGTCAATACCGCCATGTCTGGGTAAGAGACCCAGTAAGGCGCCGGAATAATCACTTCATCACCCGGGTTCAGCACCGCTTTCATGAGGTTGAAAATACTGTGCTTGGCGCCACTGGAGACGAGAATATTCTGTGGCTGGAACGACAGCTTGTTTTCGCGTGTGAACTTGTTGATGACCGCCTGCTTCAACTCCGGAGTGCCGTCCACGGCGGTGTACTTGGTCTGGCCTGCCTGAATGGCCTCGATACCGGCCTGCTTGATGTGCGCGGGCGTGTCGAAATCCGGCTCACCAGCCCCCAGGCCAATCACGTCCTTGCCGGCACGACGCAACTCGGCGGCTTTCATGCTCACGGCAATGGTGGCGGACGGTTTGATTTTTTTCACCAGATCGGAAACATAATCGGACATTTGCGGTCACCTGATAGATTGAAAAACGCTATGATAAGTCAGTTTAGCCCGAGACCATAAGAAAAAATGGAAAGAGTCGAGTTACAGGTCACCAGCCGCCAGAAACCCTTCCGGATTAACAGCCCGTTCAGCCCCGCTGGCGACCAGCCACAGGCCATTGAAAAACTCACCGAGGGTTTCAATGCCGGCCTTAAGGACCAGACCTTGCTGGGCGTCACCGGCTCGGGCAAAACCTTCACCATTGCACACGTGATCCAGAACCTGCAGCGGCCCACCATGGTGATGGCACACAACAAAACCCTGGCGGCCCAGTTGTACAACGAGTTCAAGGAATTTTTCCCTGACAACGCGGTGGAATACTTCGTCTCTTACTACGATTATTACCAGCCAGAAGCGTATATCCCTTCTTCGGACACCTACATCGAGAAAGACGCCTCCATCAACGCCTACATCGAGCAAATGCGGCTCTCGGCCACCAAGGCCCTGATGGAGCGCCGTGACGTCATTATCGTGTCCACGGTGTCCTCCATTTACGGCCTGGGCGATCCTCAATCCTATCTGCAAATGGTAATCCCCTTAAAACTGGGCGATACCATCGATCAGCGCACCCTGTTACGCCGACTGGCCGAGCTGCAATACACACGCAACGACTACGAACTGCAACGCGGCACCTACCGCGTGCGGGGTGAAGTGATCGATATTTTCCCGGCTGAATCAGAAAAACTGGCCATGCGCGTGGAGCTGTTTGACGATGACGTGGAAGCCCTGAGCTGGTTCGACCCGCTCACCGGCCGCACCGTGTCGCGGGAGTCGGAAATCACCATTTACCCCACCACGCACTTCGTCACCCCGCGCGACCGCGTGGTGCGGGCCATGGAAACCATCCGCGAGGAGCTGCGCGAACGCCTGCAGGTACTGTATGCCGAAAATCGCCTGGTGGAAGCCCAGCGGCTGGAGCAACGCACCCGCTACGACCTGGAAATGATGCAGGAACTGGGCTATTGCCAGGGCATCGAAAACTACTCCCGCCACCTCACCGGCCTGCCACCGGGCACGCCACCGCCGTGCCTGTTCGACTACCTGCCGGATGACGCCCTGCTGGTGGTGGATGAAAGTCACGTCACCATTCCGCAAATTGGCGGCATGTACAAGGGCGACCGCTCACGCAAGGAAAACCTGGTTGAATACGGCTTTCGGCTGCCCTCGGCACTGGACAACCGGCCATTGCGGTTTGAGGAATGGGAGGCCCGCACCCCGCGCATGATTATGGTGTCGGCCACACCGGGCAATTACGAAGCCGAAAAATCCTCACAAATTGTGGAACAGGTGGTGCGCCCCACCGGCCTGCTTGACCCGGAAATTGAAGTGCGGCCAGCCGATAATCAGGTGGACGACCTGCTGAGTGAAATCAACAAGCGCGTCGCCCGTCAGGAACGGGTACTGGCCACCACACTCACCAAGCGCATGGCCGAAGACCTCACCGACTACCTCAGCGATCACGGCGTGCGCGTGCGCTACCTGCACTCGGAAATCGAGACGGTGGAACGGGTGGAAATCATTCGCGACCTGCGCAAGGGCGTTTTTGACGTGCTGATCGGCATCAACCTGCTGCGTGAAGGCCTCGACATGCCGGAAGTGTCACTGGTGGCCATTCTTGATGCCGACAAGGAAGGCTTCCTGCGTTCCGATCGTTCCCTCATCCAGACCATCGGCCGGGCCAGTCGCAACCTGCACGGCAAGGCCATCCTGTACGCGAACAAAATCACCAAATCTATGCAAAAGGCCATCGACGAAACCAAACGGCGGCGCCAGCGCCAGCTTGATTTTAATGAAAAGCACGGCATCACGCCGGCCAGTGTGATCAGTAAAATCCATGAATTGCGCAGTGAAAATCCCGACGACGGCTTGCAGAAAGTCGGTGGCAAGGTGGCTGACCTGGCGGCCACATATCATGTCCACAGCCCGCAGGAAGCGGCGAAGATGATCAAGACGCTGGAGCGAAAGATGAACCAGCACGCACGGGATCTGGAGTTTGAGGAAGCCGCCCAGCTTCGTGACGAAATCCAGGCACTACGCGAACTGGCTTTCAAGGCCTGAAACCGGCGCCTTCCCTTTTCGCACAAACTGTGGCAGATTTCTTACCCGAATTGGCGCCGGTTGACCGGTATTCCGACGCTTTTTTCCCATTTCAGCCTGACCATAACGGGCCTACACTGGCAGCTCACTCATTCCAGTATCTGCTGCCACCATGCCCAATCACCGTTCACAGCCTCTCCCGGAATACTACCGCCTTGACGGTTTCACCCTGATTGAAATGTTACTGGCCATCGCCATTGGCGCCATGTTATTAAGCTACGGGGTG
This sequence comes from Lysobacterales bacterium, assembly GCA_015494035.1. Taxonomy (GTDB): domain Bacteria; phylum Pseudomonadota; class Gammaproteobacteria; order Xanthomonadales; family Marinicellaceae; genus S144-45. The sequence goes on from WGBZ01000164.1 coordinate 3,697, forward strand.
CCCGGCTGGAAGGATTTTGTCAGCAACCAGCGCCTGCAAGCGGCCCAAAGTTCGCTCACCGCCAGCCTGGCGCAGGCGCGCGGCCATGCCATCAAGAAACACGTCTACGTAGTTATCTGCCCCGGCAATGCCGCGGGCTGCTCCGGCGGTACCGACTGGGATAGTGGCTGGGTGGTATTTGAAGATGGCAACCGCAACCGGCGCAAGGACACAGACGAACTATTGATTGCACAGGAATCCGCCCTGGGCAATGGTGTCCAGGTACGCAGTTCCAGCCAACGCAGAATACTGCGATTTACCAGCCTGGGGTTTTCCCCTGGCAGCAATGCCAGCCTGTGGCTATGCGATGAGCGCGGTCAGGCACACGGCCGGAGTATTATCGTGGCCAACAGTGGCCGCATCCGGCAGCAGAACCACACCGCACGTTGTCGCTAATCCGGAACAGAAACCTGGGGGAGACCTGCAAGGCATGGCCGGAGCGGTGATTCCGCTGATGGCCGAGGCGATCTTTCGGGTTGCCGGGCCAACATGAAACTGCTCATCAGGCAGCCAGGGAAGCGCTGATTGAATCTGGATGAAGCAGGTTATACCGGAAATGTTCGAGAACAAGGCGAAGTTCGCGGCCAATAGCGGGCTATTGGCAAGGACTTCAACACAGTTAACGGGCATTTCCGGCATGAGATGCGAGTTCACGATTTGATCTGCACTTCCCCGGGGAAGCGCTGATTGAGTCTGGACGAAGCAGATTGTGCCTGAGATGTTCGAGAACAAGGCGAAGTTCGCGGTCAATAGCAGGGCTATTGGCAAGGACTTCAACGCAGTTA
>WGBZ01000165.1 GCA_015494035.1 Lysobacterales bacterium
GTGTGGTGTTGGCTTCCAGAAAATAACGCCGGCCGTTTTTGTCGACAATGAAGTCCAGTCGCGCCCAGCCACGCAAGGCCAGGGCATCAAAGGCCTTGCGGGCATCGGCTTGCAGGGCCTGTTCGGTCTTCTCGTCAAAACCGCTGGGGCAGTGATAAACCGTGTTATGGCTTTCGTATTTGGCTTCGTAGTCGTACAGACCTGCTGCCGGCTGAATGCGCACCACCGGCAATACCTGCCCAGTAATGATGGCCACGGTGCATTCGTCGCCGTCAACAAATTCTTCCACCAGTGCCACTGGCGCCAGGGACAATACCTGGTCAATGGCTGATGCCAGCTCCACTTTATTTTCAACCCGGTACAGACCCACGCTGGAACCTTCGTTGCTGGGCTTGACGATCCATGGCCCGGCACGGCTGGCGGTGATTTCGTCCACCGCTTGTTGTGTATTGGTGGCATTCACCTGCCATCCGCGTGGCACGTCCACGCCGGCCTCAGCAGCCAGCGTCTTGCTGCGCACCTTGTCCATGCTGATGGCCGCCCCCAGCACGCCGCAACCGGTCATTGGCACCTGCAGCACCTGCATGGCACCGGCCAGCGCACCGTTTTCGCCTTCGCCACCGTGCAGAATATTGAAAACCCGGTCCACCATGCCGCTGGTGACAGCAGAAATCAGCGCCTGGCCGCCGTCCACGGCAAACGCGTCAATGCCCTGATCCAGCAAGGCCTCAAGCACGGCATTGCCACTGCGCAGGGACACATCGCGTTCGTTGCTGCGACCACCAAAGACCACGGCCACTTTGCCAAAATCCGTCAGGGAGCGACTCATGGCCTGTCCTCCTGATCGGCATCGTCTGCAGGCGTGACCGGGATGCGGGGGCAGGTGCCGCCCTGGCCGGCCATGGCTCGAACCTGATTGGCGATATCACCGGCACCGGCCAGTAGCACAATGTCACCGGGCTGAATCAGGCGATCCAGGGCGGCGGGAATGGCGTCAATCTCCGGCACGTAAACCGGCTCCAGGTGTCCGCGCGAGCGGATGCTGCGGCATAAATCCGGCGCCGAGGCGCCACTGATCGGGGTTTCTCCCGCGGCATATACATCGGTGATGAGCAGCGCATCGGCCCGATCCAGCACTTCGGAAAACTCATCGAACAAATCGCGTGTGCGGCTGTACCGGTGCGGCTGAAACACCACCACCAGGCGGTGATCCGGCCAGCCGTCGCGAATGGCGGAGATCACCGAACGTAACTCCGTTGGGTGATGTGCGTAGTCATCAATGAGCGTGAAGTGACCATTGCTGGCGAGCAAATCCGGGTAACGGTTAAATCGACGTCCAATGCCGGCAAACTGGCTCAGGGCTTGCGCCATGGCGTCCATGTCAATGTTCATTTCCAGGCCGATGGCCACCGCCGCCAGCGCATTCTGGACGTTGTGCCGGCCGGGTAAATTCAGCTCGACGCCATCGGCAATCCGCTGTCCGTCCCGTTCCACATCAAATCGCATGCGGTGGCCATCCTGTTGCACATTGACCGCCCGCAGACTGGCCTTTTCACTCAGCCCGTAGCCGATGCTGTGACGCGGTAGCCGTTCAGCCAGTGCCGCCACGGCCGGGTCATCCACGCACATGGCCGCCACGCCATAAAAAGGCAGGTGATGCAGGAAATTATCAAAAGCCTGCTGCAACTGGCCAAAATCCCCACCGAAGGTCTCCATGTGATCGGCATCAATGTTGGTGACCACCGCCAGCACCGGTTGCAAAAGCTGGAACGAGCCATCGGACTCATCCGCTTCGGCCACCAGGTATTCGCTGTTACCCAGCGCCGCGTGACTGCCGGCCGAATTCAACAGGCCACCAATGACAAAGGTCGGGTCCAGCCCACCGGCTGCCATGACGCTGGAAATAAGGCTGGTGGTGGTGGTTTTACCATGGGTGCCGGCCACGGCAATGCCTACCTTGAAACGCATCAGTTCCGCCAGCATTTCCGCACGTGACAAAATCGGTTTCCGCAGTTCATGGGCTGCTTGCATCTCCGGGTTATCAGCCGGAATGGCCGAGGAATACACCACCACGTCGGCGTTTTCTACCCAACGCGCGTCGTGCTCGGGATAAACGCAGATGCCCATGTCCTGCAAGCGTTGGGTGGTGGCCGTGGTTTTCTGGTCTGAACCGGTGACCACAAAATCGAGGTTGTGCAGGACTTCAGCGATGCCACTCATGCCCGATCCACCAATGCCGATCATGTGCACTCGCTGCATGCGATTCACGAAGCGGTTGTTGGGGCTCATGTAATTCATGGCCGCATCACCTCCAGGCAGGCATCGGCCACCGCTTCGGCGGCTTCTGGCCGGGCCAGTTTGTGGGCCGCTTCGGTCATGCGGCGACGGGCTGCGGCGTCGTTGATTAAAGTATCCAGCGCATCGCGCAACAAGGCCTCGTCCTGGTTCTCTGCCCACAAAAGTGCCGCGCCATGGGTGAGTGCGTATTCCGCATTGCGCCGTTGATGATCGTCCACCGCATGGGGAAAAGGCACGTACAGGGCCGGCAGCGCCGCGGCCTGAATTTCCGCCATGCTCAGGGCGCCAGCACGCGCCACCACCGCATCGGCCCAGCCATAGGCCTCGGCCATGTCGGCAATAAATGGTTCAATGCACAGGTGTTCTTGTTCATGTTCGCCCAGGCCCGCTTCGGCATAGGCTTTTTGCGTGGTTTCCTGCTTGTTCCTGCCGCATTGATGGCGCACTTCCAGTTTTCCGGTTCGGATGGCCTGTATCAGGTGTTTGGGCAAGCGCGTGTTGAGTGACTGCGCGCCCTGACTACCGCCCAGAATCAACAAACGGGTCGGTCGGCTTGCCTCGCCGGTGGTGGCATCTGACGCCCGATAGCCGGCCCTGGCGCGTGCCTGGCCCACAGCCAGGATGGACTCGCGCACCGGATTGCCCACCCAGTATGCCTGTGGCATGTCGGGCAGTTCAAAGCCGCTCAACACCTGACTGGCCCAACGAGCCAGGGTGCGATTAGTCAAACCCAGCACGCTGTTTTGTTCATGCACCACCAGCGGGCGGTTGAGAAAACGCGCCGCCACGCCGCCAGGAGCCGCCACGTAGCCGCCCATGCTCAGCACGGCGTGGCCGCTGGCATCAGGAGCGGATTTTTTCAAGGCCCTGGCGGCTTGCCAGACAGCCCTGGCCAACTGCCAGGGCAAGGCCAGCAAACGCATCAGTCCCTTGCCGCGCAGTCCGCTGATATCGATGGCCGTGATCGGAATGCCCCGGGCCGCCACCAGTTCCATTTCCATGCCGCCGCGTGCGCCCAGCCAGTCCACCGCCACGCCGCGTTTTCTCAGGGCTTGGGCCACTGCCAGACCCGGGAAAATATGACCACCGGTACCACCGGCCATGATGGTGACCCGCTTCATGCCCGAGCCTCCTTCGACGTGCGCACCGCAGCCTGTTGATGGCTGCGGTTTTCAAAGGAAATGCGCAACACCACGGCCAGCGCAATGAGGTTCATCAAAGTGGCCGAACCACCGGAACTGATCAGTGGCAGGGTCAGCCCCTTGGTGGGCAAAAGACCCAGGTTGACGGCCATGCTCAGAAAGGCCTGCAGGGCCAGCCACGCCCCGATGCCAGCAGCGGTATAGGCGCCAAACAGGTTACCGTGGGCCAGTGCCTGACGCGACACCACAAAAATACGCCAGATAAGCAGCATGAACAGGCCGATCAACAGCAATACGCCCAGGTAACCGGTTTCTTCGGCGTACACGGAAAAAATAAAGTCGGTGTGCATTTCCGGCAGGTAGAACAGCTTTTGCACGCTGGCGCCCAGTCCCACGCCAGTCCATTCCCCGCGGCCAATGGCAATCAGTGCCTGCACCAGTTGAAAGCCCGAGTCGTACTTGTGTTCAAACGGGTCCATAAAATTGGTCAGGCGGCGAACGCGATAGGGC
>WGBZ01000166.1 GCA_015494035.1 Lysobacterales bacterium
GCACAACTACGCGCAGCTGATCGAGCAGGAAAAAATCGACATTGCCATCTCACCGCAGGAAATCACCATGGGCGGCATTCTCGCGCACGTGCGCAAGGGCAACATGGTACGCATCCACTCCCTGCGCGAAGGGGCGGCTGAGGCCATTGAAGTGGAGGTGCACGGCGACCACAACACTTCCAAGGTCATCGGCAAGGAACTGCAGGAAATCAACCTGCCACCGGGCACCATCATCGGTGGCATTATCCGGGGCGACAAGGTCATCATGGCCCATCGCGACGTGGTCATTGAAAGCGGCGATCACGTCATCCTGTTTGTGACCGACAAGCGCAATATCAACGACATCGAACGGCTGTTTCACGTCAGCCCGACCTTCCTCTGATGCAGGCAGTGGTCACATGAATCCACGCGTGATACTGAAAATCATGGGCATGGTGCTGCTGGTTTCCAGCCTCACCATGCTGCCACCGGCGCTGGTGGGCTGGCACTATGGAGACGGTGATGTGCAACCGTTCCTGGAAGGCTTTCTGGTTCTGTTTCTTTCCGGTGCAGTGCTGTTTCTGCGCTATTACCAGGCCGGCACCGACCTGAAAATCCGCGCCGGTTTTCTGGTGGTGGCGGTTTCCTGGATACTGCTGGGTCTGAGCGGAGCGATTCCCCTGTATTTCAGTGACGCACTGGATCTCTCCTTTACCGATGCAACGTTTGAATCGGTGTCCGGCCTCACCACCACCGGCGCCACCATTCTGACACACATCGACGGGCTGCCACATTCCGTGCTCTATTTCCGCAGCCAGCTGCACTGGCTAGGCGGCATGGGCATTATTGTGCTGGCCATCGCCATTCTGCCCATGTTGCGTATTGGCGGCATGCAGATGTTCAAGGCCGAAACTCCCGGCCCCATGAAAGACCAGAAACTCACCCCGCGCATTACCGAAACGGCCAAGACCTTATGGCTCATCTATCTGGGCATCACCGTTTTGTGTGTGCTGTGCTACTGGCTGGCTGGCATGGAATTGTTTGACGCGGTGTGTCATGCCTTTGCCACCTTGTCCACTGGCGGCTATTCCACCCACGATGCCTCACTGGGGTATTTCAACAGCCCGCTGATTGAAATGGTGTCCGTGTTTTTCATGGCGGTGTCCGCGATCAATTTCGCTTCGCACTTCATGGCCTGGAAACACGCCACCATCAAGGCCTACCTGCAAGACAGCGAGGTCAAGACCTTTATCGCCATTCTGGCGGCCTTGTCCCTGCTGATTTCCCTTGGCCTGTACCTGACCGGCACCTTCCCCAGCCTGTTTTCTGCCTTGCGCTACGGGATTTTCAATACCGTGTCCTTTGTCACCACCACCGGCTTCGGCACGGCCCCGGCTTACCTGTGGCCCGCGGCCATTGCCTTGTTGCTGATCCTTTCCAGCGCCATTGGCGGTTGCGCCGGTTCCACCGGCGGCGGCATGAAAGTGGTGCGCGTGATCCTGCTGTATAAAATCAGCCTGAAAGAGCTTTACCGGCTGATTCATCCGCACGGCAAATTCATCATTAAACTCAATGGCCGCACGGTGGATTACCGCGTGCTGGACTCGGTGTCCGCGTTTTTTGTCTTGTTTGCCTTGCTGTTTTCCCTCTTTACCCTGTTGCTGGCCGCCTATGGCGAAGACCTGGTCACCGCCGCGTCGGCCACCATCGCCAGCATGACCAACCTGGGCCCGGCACTGGGCAAGGCCGGCCCGCACTACGCCGAGCTCACTGACGCCAGCAAATGGACGCTCGCTTTGGCCATGATTGCCGGTCGCCTGGAGTTGTTCACTGTGCTGGTGCTGTTGACTCCTGCCTATTGGAAAAGCTGAAACCCGCCTCTATATTGATCACTTGGCCAACCGATTAAGGCTGCTGCGTTATTGACAAAATCGAACATCACCTGCGATAAATCGCAATGGCCTCGATTCGACTGGCCACCTATAATGGGCGCATCCAACAAAACCAAAGCAAAGGACAATCATGAGCGAACAAGACACCCAACACCACAAGCTGATCATTCTTGGTTCCGGCCCGGCGGGAGACACCGCCGCCATCTATGCGGCCCGCGCCAACCTGAAACCTGTACAGATCACCGGCATGGAACCCGGCGGCCAGCTGATGACCACCACCGACGTGGAAAACTGGCCCGGTGAGCCCGGTGGCGTGCAAGGGCCGGAGCTTATGCAACGCATGCAGAAGCACGTGGAAGAATTCGGCACGCAGATCATTTTTGACCACATTCATTCGGTGGACCTGAAGCATCGCCCCTTTACTCTGCAGGGCGACCAGGGCACCTACACCACCGACGCCCTGATTATTGCCACCGGCGCCACAGCCAAGTACCTGGGCCTGCCTTCGGAAGAAAAATACAAGGGCAAGGGCGTGTCGGCCTGCGCCACCTGTGACGGCTTCTTTTTCCGCGACCAGCCCGTGGCCGTGGTGGGCGGCGGCAACACCGCCGTGGAAGAAGCGCTGTATCTGGCCAACATCGCTTCCAAGGTCTACGTGGTGCATCGACGGAACGAATTCCGGGCTGAAAAAATCCTCATCGACCGCATGATGAAGGCCGTGGAAGAAGGCAAGATCGAGCTGGTGACGCCCTATGTGGTGGAAGAAATTGTTGGTGACGAGAATGAAGTCACCGGCCTCAAGGTCAAACACGTGGACACCGGTGAAGAAAAAACCCTGCCCGTCAAAGGCGTCTTCATTGCCATTGGTCACAAACCCAACACAGACATTTTTGCCGGTCAGCTGGAAATGAAAAACGGCTACATCGTGGTCAAAAGCGGTCAGCACGGTGACGCCACTGCCACTTCAGTAGAAGGCGTGTTTGCCGCCGGGGACGTCAGCGACTGGATTTACCGCCAGGCTGTCACTTCAGCCGGCACCGGCTGCATGGCCGCGCTGGATGCCGAACGTTTCCTGGCCTGAACCACGCCGAACAACGAAATCCAGCCACTCTAGGGAGCCTCTGATCGAATCGTGAACTCGCTTCTCACACCTGAAATGTCCGATAACTGCGTTGAAGTTCTTGCTAATAGCCGGCTATTCGCTGCGATCTCCGCCTTGTTCTCGAACATTTCCGGCATAACCTGCTTCGTCCAGATTCAATCAGAGGCTCCCTAGCTGCCCATGTCAGCGGATGAATTCATCCCCAGTCTGGATGAACTGAACGGCCAGTTCCCGCCCGTGAGCGAAGCGCTGTGTTCGCCAAACGGGCTGCTGGCCTGGGGCGGCGACCTGTCGCCCCGAACCCTGATCTCGGCCTATTCCAGAGGGATTTTCCCGTGGTACAGCGAAGGCGAGCCCATACTCTGGTGGTACCCTAGCCCGCGTGCGGTGATTTTTCCTGAGCAATTGCACGTCTCGCGGCGACTGGCCCGCCGCCTGCGGAACCTGGACTGGAGCGCTCACCTCAACCGCAATTTTGAATCTGTCATGCGCCATTGCGCCGCACCGCGTCAGGGCCAGCCGGGCACCTGGATCAGCCCGGAGATGATGGCCGCCTATACCCGCCTGCATGCCATGGGCTATGCCCAATGCCTGGAAGTGGATATTAACGGCCAACTGGCCGGAGGCATTTACGGCGTCACCCTGGGGAATGTGTTTTTTGGCGAGTCTATGTTTTCCTGCCAGAACGACGGTTCCAAAATCGCCATGAAAGCCTTGTGCGATGCACTGCGTGTCAGTGGCTACCGCCTGCTGGACTGCCAGTTGCCATCCCCCCATTTGCAACGCATGGGAGCCGTTTCTCTTGCTGCAGAAACATTTCAGTCATGTCTGCCTGCCGAAGCCGACATAGCGCCACTGCCACTTACTCTGCCAAAAGATCTGCTTATTGCCCAGCCTGACTAAGGAGCCTCTGATTGAATCTGGCGCAAGCAGATTGTAATGAAAAATTGTTCAGTTCAAGGCGCAAACCGCACGCAATAGCCAGCTATTGTGAAGGTTTGCCACGCAGAAATGGACGATTTTACGCCGCAAGATGCCGTGACACGATTCAATCAGAAGCTCCCTAACCGGGCGTAGTCATTGACCCCGATGCTGAAAACGTGTCGCTGGCGCTTCCATCAAAAACCTTGACACAATTGCGGCCCGCTTTCTTGGCCTGGTACATGGCCTTGTCAGCCATGGATATCAGTGTTTTGAATTCATGCCCGGCGGCCTGTGTGTCTGCTACCCCAAAGCTGGCACTGAAATGGAAAGGCCGTTTATCTGCATCCATCTCGGTGGCGGCCATGTGGGCACGACAGGATTCCGCCACTTTACTGGCCTCTACTGTTGTCATGCCAGGCAAAAGGACCGCGAATTCCTCGCCACCGATACGGCCTAGCAAGGCTTCTGGTGGCAGTTTTTTCAGGCAACAGCGAATGGCCTTTCTCAATACCTGATCTCCTTGCCGATGCCCATAGGTGTCGTTGACCTGTTTAAAGTGATCAAGGTCAAAGACAATCATGCTCGCAGGCTGTTTTTGACGAGCCAGTTGCGACAGAAGCTTATACGCGGCCTGGCGAAAATAGAAGCGATTGCTAATGCCTGTCAATGAGTCGTGCTGGCTGAGGTACTTCAATTTCCGCTGACTGCGACGGGCCTGCCACAGCCACACAAACAGCAAGCCAATGATGGCAGCAAACCAGATCAGCAGCCAGCGATCTCGCCGGGCTTTTTCCACGCTCAGGCGGTTATTCAAACGCAATATCTGGTTTTGCTGATCCAGCAGAGCGATACGAGTGTCCTTTTCCTGGGTTTTGAATTTTGCCAGCTGCAACGCCAGGCTTTTGGCCTTATTCTGTTCGTATTGCTCTTTGAGCAAATGCAAAGACTGATGCAGGTGGGTGATGGCATCAGCCAGGTTGTTGTTATGCTCCGCCACCCGATATAGCACCTGATGGGACGTCAGCAAGGGCGCCAGATAACGGGGGTCTTCACTGGCAGAAACGGCTCTTTCTGCAACCTCTCTGGCTTCATGATAGCGGCCTTGTTCAAGCAGCGCCTGAGCCAGAATCGCATTCAGTTCAATGGTCAACATGGAGTAATGGCTGGATTTGGCCGCTGGCAGGTGAGCCCTGATTAATGCTTCTGCTTTTCGCGCCTGCCCGCGGGCCAACTCAAAACCCGCCTGCTTGGCCCGAATGATCAAGCCCAGCAGCTCTTCACCGTGCTCGCGGCAGTCACTGGCGGCCTGATCAAAATCGGTTTCGGACAATTCCGGCGACATCAGTTTGGCCAGCGCTTGTACGCGCAGACCCAACTGCAGGCACCGATTACGACCAGTGCTCTTCTCCTTAATGCGTTCCAATGCTGCCAGCGCTGATTCGGGCTGATCCATTTCATTGTAGAAGAAAGCCGCCACCAGCAAGCCCTCCTGACGAATGGTGGTGTCCGCAACATTATTGGCATGTTCAAAGATAAAATCCAGGTATTTGAAACCTTGCAGCCATTGACGCTGGAAAGCGAAAAGATTCACCAGCGACAAAGCACTGCGATAGCGTATCTGGATGTTGCTGGTGTCCTCAAACAAGGACTCATACGCTGTAACTGCTTGAGGTAACTGCCCCAGATAGGCCAGTTTATAGGCATTGAGGTACCGGTACAAATCGGCTTGCTGTGGCGTAAATACAGCGGCTTTCTGTTCAAGTTCAGCCATCAGTTGTTGAAAAAGTGCCGGTTTGGCGGTGCGAACCGCATCCGCCTGTTTCAGCTTCTGTGACGCATCAGCAAAAACAGCGGCAGTCTGCCCGGTAACACCCGGGCAAGCCAGCAGAAGGCCCAGCATCCATGCCCATATCCAGGGCAGCGGTCTGTTCACAGCAAACGGCTATCAGGCACCGCCAGCAGCGAATCGGCCTGCCTTTCGAGCTGTATCCGTTTGCTCTTCTTCAGGTGGAGGTGGGGGATCCGAGGGCGCATCTGTGTCTTCCTTTTCCTCGTCCTCCCTGGAAGGAACCAGAAAAGCCACCACTGTATCGCGCGCACCCAGGGCCTCTGCCAGGGTCTGTTCATCACCACTCAATGCGGCCTGGATCAGCGCTTCTTCAACCCGATATTGAGTGGCCAGCTGTCGTATTTCTTTTGGGTCGTTTGAGGCTGCTTCACCGAGCGCCTGCAGCCACTGGGTAACGTGATGCATTCTTTCCCCCTGCTTGTTGCGTAGTTAGGTTTGGTATCAAGACGAACTGGCCTCGGGGATCACCCCTGTGCTTCTGCGAGACCAATGGCCTAATCCTGCTCTTTGAGCCGGGATTTTGCAAGCAATTGTTGAGTTTCATGATCCACTTCACACGTTCTGGCAGGCGGTACGACCAGGGTGCTGTGCTGGCTAAGCGCTACAGTGACAAATTTTTTCACTGGAATTGTTTCACTTCTGAAAGAAGAAATAGGCAAGGTGGCTGCTTCATAAATGGTCATCAGATGGTCTTCCGGGTACATTCGCAACAATTTCTGTTGCAGCAATTGCCTCTCCAGTTTGCCTGTGGACAGGCGCGAGTGCGTCTCGTCACCCACCACTCCCACTTGCCAGAGAATAAGGTAAGCAGAAGAGTCCACTTCGCGTTTACGGGTCAGAAACTGGGTGGCCTCATAATGCTGACAGCCCCACTTTCCCGGGTCGATGCCCAAATCAGCATACAGGCAGTCTGCAGCCGATATAGCGGCTTCCATGCGTGCTGAAAAACCCGCACGATGAGCTGCCTCTACCGCACGATGAGCCACGCAGGCAAAAACGCCCGGGTGGCCATAGAAAGCCGCGCACACCCGTATGCCTTTCCGAACACTGCTTAAAATGGTTTCCACCATACGCTGGTATGTGCGATCACGGGGACAACCAGGTTGGTAGAATACTTGCAAGCTGCGTGCATCCGGGTGCATGTTCTCCAGCCATTTTTCCACAATCGGATCAGAGACCGCCATAAACAACCGCTCTGAAAGCGAAATGGCCGAGCGCGCCCTGGGCGTCAGATGTCCACCCAGCATCATCCCGGTCCCTACGCATACCAAGCTGCCTGTCTGCTTTGTCATAACCACTCCTCATTTCTTTTGCTGACAGGGTAACGCAACCTGCCTGAAACATCAGCTGAACAGGCAAAAAGCCCGCCAGGATGTTGCATGTCTGCACGAGTGCACGCACCAAAATTGGCACGTTGGGTTTTTTCTGGCGATAAGAAGCCTGACTTTCATATCAACCTTAATGTCGGTAGATATTCCGGAAAGCGGGTTCATACCAGACGGCATTCAGGCTGAGTCGGGCAAACGTAATAATGTGTTGCCCTTCTCAAAAAGGGGAGAATTATTGCCGCATAATATTAACGGTTTGCGCGATTCAAAAGGGCATGTATTGGTGTTGCGGCTTTTGACACGGCTTGGCCAGTGCCTACACACCTTGGTCTGGCATTCACCGGATTTGAAACACCATAAAGAGACAGGCTTGGTTGTTGGGTTAAAAAAAACCGCCCGGGCCTGCACTTGAGCCGCTTGGTCTTTTCTTGTTCAATTTGTTAAGAAAATCGGGTAAAGTACGGATTTTAATGGGGATTTAACGGGCAAAATGGCTGAAGCACAGAACACTATCATCATGGAGGGGGCGCTGCGGCGGCTGGTCATGGATCAGGTTTTGACCAAAGAAATGGCCCAAGACGCCCAAATCAAGTCACGCACGCAGAAAATCCCCCTGTTTCGCTACCTGGTGGAAAACGACATTGTCCCGGCCGAAGAACTGGCCCATGCCGCCGCCCAGGAATATGGCATTCCCCTGCTGGATGTTACAGCCATGGACCTGTCGCAAATTCCTCTGCAACTGGTCGAACAGGAGCTGATTGAAAAGCACAACGTGCTGCCACTGTGGAAACGCGGACAAAAGCTTTTTCTGGCGGTGTCCGATCCGACTGACTCGCAGGCACTGCGGGACATCGGCTTTCACACCAATTTGTCTGTCAGCCCCATCCTGGTGCAACAGGATGCGCTGGAGGGAGCCATTAACGATGCCTTCCAGGCCAGCAACGAAGTCATGTCTGGGCTGGAAGAAGAAGGCCTGGCTGACCTGGATTTCGAAGAAGAAACAGTGGAAGACGACAGCGGCTCGGATGAAGCTGACGAAACCCCGGTGGTTCAACTCATCAACAAAACCCTTTTGGATGCTTTCCGTCGTGGCGCATCGGATATCCATTTTGAACCGTACGAAAACCAGTACCGGATTCGATTCCGCATTGACGGCATGCTGAAAACGGTGGTCAAGCCGCCAAAAAGCTGGTCTCCGCGTATTTCTTCGCGCATCAAGGTGATGGCGCGGCTGGATATCGCCGAAAAACGGGTGCCCCAGGATGGGCGCGTCAAGCTGAACCTCTCCAAGACCCAGGCCATCGACTTCCGGGTCAGCACCTGCCCGACACTGTTTGGCGAAAAAATCGTGATGCGTATCCTCGACAGTGCCGCAGCCAAAATGGGCATTGATAAACTGGGCTACGAGGAAGAACAGAAACATTTGTTTCTGGAAGCCATTAAAAAGCCCTACGGCATGGTGCTGGTCACCGGCCCCACCGGCTCGGGTAAAACGGTTTCCCTGTATACCGCGCTCAATATCCTTAACACCGATGGCATCAATATTTCCACTGTCGAAGATCCGGTTGAAATTCGTCTGGCCGGTGTCAATCAGGTACAACAAAACGCCAAACAGGGCATGACTTTTGCCGCGGCCCTGCGCTCATTTTTGCGTCAGGACCCCGATGTCATCATGGTGGGTGAGATTCGTGACCTGGAAACGGCTGAAATCGCCATCAAGGCGGCACAAACCGGTCACATGGTGCTGTCCACCCTGCACACCAACAGCGCCCCGGAAACCATCAGCCGGCTCATGAACATGGGCGTGGCGCCGTTTAATATCACCTCCGCCGTGTCGCTGGTTATTGCTCAGCGTCTGGCCCGCCGCTTGCATGATTGCAAAAAACCGTCGGAAAAGTCACGCGATGCCTTCCTGGCCGCGGGCTTTCGTGAAGACGAGCTGGATGACCTGCAGGCCTATGACCCGGTGGGCTGCCGCAAATGCAACGAAGGCTACAAGGGCCGCGTGGGCGTGTATCAAGTCATGCCCATGACCGACAGCATCAAACGCATTATCCTGGAAGGCGGCAACGCGCTGGAGATCGCCGATCAGGCAAAAAAAGACGGCATTCTGGATTTGCGCGATGCCGCCTTGCTAAAAGTAAAAAATGGCTTAACCAGTCTGGAAGAAGCCCTCCGAATCACAGTCGAGTAAACCCATGGCAACCAAAGCACAGAAACTGAACGAACCGGTCGTCTTTGTCTGGACAGGCAAGGACAAGACCGGCAAGAAAATCAAGGGCGAGCAAAAAGCCATGAACCCGGCCATTGTGCGGGCGGAACTGCGTCGCCAGGGCATTCAGGTCAATCGAGTGGCGAAAAAGCCCAAGCCCTTGTTTGGCGGTGCTGGCAAGGCCATCAAGCCCAAGGATATCGCTCTGTTCTCCCGCCAACTGGCCACCATGCTTGAATCCGGTGTGCCTATGGTGCAGGCCTTTGAAATCATCGCCAGCGGCCAGAGCAACCCCCGCATGGCGAAGCTCATCAATGACATCAAAAACGACATCCAGTCGGGCACCAGTCTGGGCGAAGCACTGGAAAAACACCCCATGTATTTTGACGAGCTTTACGTTAATCTGGTTAAAGCCGGTGAAAAGGCCGGGGTGCTGGATGAGCTGCTGGATACCATCGCCACCTACAAGGAACGCACCGAAGAAATCAAGGGCAAGATCAAAAAGGCCATGTACTACCCCATTGCGGTACTGGTCGTCGCCGTTTTGGTGACAGCATTATTGCTGATCAAGGTGGTGCCGCAGTTTGAAGCCATCTTCAAGGATTTTGGCGCCGATTTGCCCGCGCTAACCAAAATGGTGGTGGCGGCCTCGGTCGCATTGCAAAAAAACTTTTTCTTATATTTCCTTTCCTTTATCGGCATTATTTTTGGACTGGTCTTGCTCAAGAAACGCTCCAGGGCCTTTGCGCATTTTCTGGATCGCATGATCCTGCGCATGCCCATCATCGGCGACATTGTCAACAAAGCCGCCATTGCACGCTATGCACGCACCCTGGCCACCACCTTCAAGGCCGGCGTGCCGTTGGTAGAGGGTTTGGATACCGTGGCTGGAGCCGTGGGTAACATTGAATATTACAATGCGGTCAAAAGCATCAAACACGACGTTTCCAATGGCTTGAAACTAGAACAGGCCATGAAAATGACTGGCCGTTTTCCGCATATGGTGGTGCAAATGACCGCCATTGGCGAAGAATCCGGTAATCTGGACACCATGCTCGACAAGGTGGCCGAGTATTATGAACAGGAAGTGTCCAATGCCGTGGATGCCATGAGCAGCCTCATCGAACCGCTGGTCATGGTACTGATTGGGGGTCTGGTTGGTGTCATGGTTGTGGCCATGTACCTGCCGATTTTCAAACTCGCGGCCGTAATGTAACCATGAATCTGCTGGAAACCCTGCAGGCCAACCCCACGGCGTTGGCCATTGTCACCTTTGTCTTTTCATTGCTGGTTGGCAGTTTTCTCAATGTACTGATACTTCGCTTTCCCAAGCGGCTGCAGTACCAATGGACACGGGATTGCAAGGAGCACCTGGGCGAAAAATTTGAAGGCACCCCCCCGCCGGGCATTGTTTTTGAACGCTCGCACTGCCCCAAATGTGGCTATCAGCTGAAAGCCTGGCAGAACATTCCCCTGTTGGGTTATGTGCTGTTACGCGGTCGCTGCGCCAACTGCAAGGGAAAAATTGCCGCCCGCTACTGGCTGGTGGAATTGCTCACCGCCATCCTCTCCACGCTGGTGGTTCTCAAGTTTGGCTGGTCCATACAGGCCGCAGCGGCCCTGGTGCTGACCTGGTGGCTGATTGCCATTGCCTTCATTGACCTCGACACCATGCTGATCCCCGACCAGCTCAGCTTGCCGCTGGTCTGGCTGGGCCTGATCGTTAACCTCAAAGGCGTGTTTGTCAGTCCCGAACAGGCCATACTCGGAGCAGTGCTCGGCTACCTGATTCTGTGGTCCATCTTTCACCTGTTCCGGCTGTTAACCGGCAAGGAAGGCATGGGCTATGGTGATTTCAAGCTCCTGGCTGCAGCCGGGGCATGGCTGGGACCCAAGGCCTTGTTACTGGTGCTGGTGATTTCCTCCATTGCCGGGGCGGTCATTGGCATCACCCAGATGCTGCTGATGCGGCACAAACGCAGCCAGCCCATTCCCTTCGGCCCCTATCTGGCCATAGGCACCTGGATTGCCCTGATGTACGGCGACCAACTGCTTGACTGGTACCTGAATGCCGCCGGTCTGTAGGGAAGCGCTGATCGAATCATGAACTCGCTTCTCACATCTGAAATGTCCGATAACTGCATTGAAGTCCTGGCCAATAGCCAGCTATTTGCTGCGAACTTCGCCTTGTTGTCGAGCATTCCAGGCACAACATGCTTCGTCCAGATTCAATCAGAGCTTCCCTAGCCGCATGCCCCTTAACACTGAACCCAAGCCGCTGGTGGTTGCCTTGACCGGTGGCGTGGCGGCGGGAAAAACACTGGTTTCCGACGCTTTCGCCAGTCTGGGTGTGCCGGTGATAGACGCTGATGTGGAGGCACGGCGTGTTGTGGCACCCGGCAGCCCCGGCTTGCAGGCGCTGGTGGATGCCTTTGGCCCGGCAATACTGACCGCCAACGGACAATTGGACCGGGCAGCCATGCGTCAACGGATTTTTTCCCAACCCCAAGACCGCGAAACCCTCAACGCCATCCTCCACCCCATGATTGGTGAACACATGCAAGCCAGGGCTTCTGCTGCCAACAGCGACTACGTGCTGGCCGTGATTCCCTTGCTGTGCGAAACCCCACGGCGAGACTGGATTGATCGCACACTGATCGTGCAGGCAGACCCGGCCCTGCGTAAAAAACGCCTGATGAAACGCGACAGCATCAATGCAGCACTGGCAGCACAGATGATCGCCGCACAGTGCAGCGATGAAGACCGCTTGCAGATGGCAGATGACCTCATCATCAATGAGGATGATCCTGATCAGGTCACACAGCGGATCAAACACTTGCACACCTTTTATCAGGCCCTGGCGTCCAGCCGGTAAGGAGCCTCTGGTTGAATCTGGCGCGAACAGATTGGAGTGTAAAATTGATCAGTTCAAGGCGCAAACCGCACGCAATAGCACGCTATTGTGAAGGTTTGCAACACAGAAATGGACGATTTTACGCCGCAAGATCCCGTGTCACGATTCAATCAGAGGCTCCTTAACTGCCTCTTCTGTCCCTGCTGAATTGACTGCTCCACGCTTCTGTTATGCCAGGATGAGGCCTGTCCTCAGGGCCTTTCAATAAGCCAGCCCGGCAAGCCCTTGACACGGTTATGGTGTTGTAGTAGAGTACAACACATAGACACAAACGAGGGGCATCCCATGAAAAACAGCATCGCACCCATTGACCACCGCCCGGCCGCCGGCTTTATCCAGCAATCACTGATTGCCGGGGCTTTGCTGGCGGTGTCCCTGTTTCTGAGTCTGGTGGTCTCCGGTCTCATCACTCAGGTCACCGGCGGCCCAACCACACCGGAAAGCAAAAACCAGGCAGGCACAGACATTCGCATTGAGATCACTCAATCTCCGGCCGGCATTAAGGCTATTTGGACCTTGCTGCTGCCAAAAACAACGAGCAAGGGCTAACCATGTCATTCCAGTGGAATGACAAACAGCCCATTTACCTGCAACTGAAAGAGCTGGTAAAAAACCGCATCCTTACCGGTGATCTGCAGGCGGGAGACACCCTGCCCTCGGTGCGTCAGGTTGCGGCAGAATACCAGGTCAATCCTATTACTGTCTCCAAGGCCTGGCAGGCTTTGGCCGAAGAAAAACTGGTGGAAAAAAAACGTGGCCTCGGCATGTTTGTCATGCCGCAGGCACGACGCCTGCTGGAACAGCGGGAAAAAGCCCTGTTCGTGGAGAACGAATGGCCCCTGACACTGCAACGCATCCAGGACCTGGGGATTGACGTGGAACCATTGATCGAGTCCCTAAAAATACTTGGCACAA
The DNA here is from genome assembly GCA_015494035.1 of Lysobacterales bacterium. Classification (GTDB taxonomy): domain Bacteria; phylum Pseudomonadota; class Gammaproteobacteria; order Xanthomonadales; family Marinicellaceae; genus S144-45. The sequence goes on from WGBZ01000166.1 coordinate 13,116, forward strand.
AAAAACCACCGAAGACCAGAAAGTAAACCGGGAAATGAATCGCCAGTGCATCTCTGGCCTATTGAAAAAACAGACACGCAAAGGGGAAAACGCATGAGCGCCATCATCCAGGCACGCAACCTTGGCAAGAAATACGGCAAGTTCGAGGCCCTGAAAAACATCACCCTGGACATCAAGCCAGGAAAAATCGTGGGCCTGATCGGCCCCAACGGGGCCGGCAAAACCACCTTGCTCAAAGCCCTGCTGGGACTGACCAGCTATGACGGCGAGTTGTCGGTGCTGGGACTTGATCCATTCAAACAGCGTCACAAACTGATGCAGGACATCAGCTTTATTGCCGACGTGGCGGTGTTGCCCAAGTGGATTCGGGTAGAGCAGGTGCTGGAGTTTGTCCAGAACGTGCACCCGCACTTCTCCCGGACCGAAGCCGAACGCCACCTGAAAAGAACGAAAATAAAACATCAGCAGCGTGTTTCCGAATTGTCCAAGGGCATGGTGGTGCAGCTGCACCTGGCGCTGGTGATGGCCATTGATGCCAAACTGCTGGTGCTGGATGAACCGACGCTGGGACTGGATATCCTGTTCCGCAAGGAGTTTTACGACAACCTCCTGAACGATTACTTTGACCATCAGCGCACCATACTCATCACCACTCACCAGGTGGAAGAAGTTGAACATATTCTCACCGATTTGCTGTTTATCAAAAACGGCGAAATCGTGCTGGACGCC
>WGBZ01000167.1 GCA_015494035.1 Lysobacterales bacterium
GGTTGGGTGGATTTTTTTTTGGTTTTTTTGCTCGCCGATGGCATGTTTTTTGTCTGAATCACGTTTATAAGAGGGAGAGCCGGCTTAACTGTCCGGGCTTTCCTGTCGGAGATCTGTTCGGACAGGGGGATTATTATTAACCAGGGGGAACACCAAATGAAAAATTTTAACCGCCTTAATCTGAGTGTGATGGGCCTGCTGTTCACGTTAGCCATGACGGGCTTTGCCACGGCAGACACAACATTGGTCTTCAGTGGCAAAGAAGGCATGAACCGGATTTACCTGACGCCGTCTGCCCTGCGCATGGACGTGTCCGGCAAAGACGGCCAGCAGGCCATGATTTATGACAGCGGCCGCAATGAATTCATTATTATCATGCCGAAAGAAAAACAATACCTGGTGATGACGGAAAAGGACATGCAGGCCATTGGTGATTTGCGCAACCAGATGATGCAGCAGATGGAAGCGCAACTGGCAGACGTGCCGCCGGCGCAGCGCGAACAGATGCGGCAGATGATGATGGGCATGATGAAAGGCAAGATGGGCAATGCCGGCCGATCCGAACCCATGGTGCGCTACGTGGAAACGGATGAAACCGGCAAGGCCATGGGCCACAGTTGCCGTATTTACGAAACGCGCATCAATGGCAGTTATCACGGCGATGTGTGCGTCACGCCCATCAAGGCACTGGGTGTGCCCGCCAATGAGTATGCCAATTACGCCCACATGCTTAAGTTTATGCAGAAAATGACCCAGGCCGCTGGTGTGAACTCCGGCGTGGTTGCCGGCATGCCGGAAAACGCCATGCCCTTGTGGTATGAAGAAGACAACACCCGTCATGAACTGAAATCAATCAGCCACACGCCGCTGGACAAAGCCTTGTTTGCGCCACCGGCTGGCTATAAACGCCAAAGCACCGGATTGGATAAGCTACGGAACCTCTTACATGGACACCGCCCGGTTTTGCAAGTGAATAATCAGCGAAGAAGGATCGATTGCAGTCTTACATCCGGCCTGTTTGCGAACCTGAATGGTTCTGGCCTCAATGGTATTCGCCGACGGGGCCCTATCTGATTAGCGAGGTCATTGCCTCGAGAGATTCCCCGGGTTTGACCCGTCGCGGTTCGACCTGTTTCGCCATTCACTCACTTTGCAATCGTCGAGAGGTCTCCTCTCTGAAATGGTTGTTTATATCGCTGGGTATGGGGGAGATCAGGGATGATCTCGCCCATACCCGGCTACCTGTGGACCTAATCTGCCGGTATTGCTCATGGTGTAACTCCGTGCCTTATACCCCATCATGCCGCAGCTCCCTTCCAGTCCGCCTGCCAGCTGCGTTGGTGGGCTACGATGGCCCAGGCGGTTCGGGCCAGTTTGTTGGCCAACGCCACAGCGGCTTCATTGGGGTGACAGCATTCCAGCAATTGTTCCACCCAAGGGTTCCCGCCTGCTTCGCCGGCGGCTTGCCGTCGTCGAACATGACGAATCACGGCCCGCGCACCATGGACCAGCAGGCTTCTCAGGTAAGGATCCCCGCGTTCGCTGATCCCCAGCAAGCGCTCCTTGCCCCCGGAACTGGCCTGCCGGGGGACCAGGCCCAGATAGGCCGCCAATTGTCGTCCGTTGCGGAAGTCTGCTCCACGCGCTCCCAGCACGGCGGCGAGCATCGTTGCCGTCTGCAGGCCGATGCCCGGGATTTCGGCCAAACGTTGACTCACTTCGTTTTCCCGGTGCCATTGCGCCAGCGCTCGGGTGAGATGCTCGATGTGCTCTTCCAGTTGCTTGAAAGCTTCCCACAGCTGCGCCAGCAGTTGTCGAACCCAAACCGGGAGCCCGTTTTCAGCGTCTTCCAGGATCATCCACAATTGTTCCCGCAGCACTCGATCCCCCTGGGGAAGTGCTATGCCAAACTCCAACAGCACGCCCCGTATGTGGTTACTCATCGCAACGCGTTGCTTGACCAGTTGACGCCGGCCATGATGCAGGTGAAATACCGCCTGCTGTTCGGGTGTCTTGATCGCCACGAAGCGCATGTGGGGGCGGGTGACCGCTTCACAGATCGCTTCGGCATCGTTTCGATCGTTCTTGTTCGACTTCACGTAAGGCTTGACGAACGCAGGTGCCATCAAGCGAACCTCGTGACCATAGCCTTTCAGGGTGCGTGCCCAGTAATGGGCGCTTGCGCAAGCCTCCATGCCGATCAGGCAGGGTGGGAGCTGGGCGAAAAATCGCTTCATCTGTGCCCGTTTTAGCTTCTTTCGCAGGACGGGCTTGCCTTTCCCATCCACGCCATGCACCTGAAAAACATTCTTTGCCAAATCAATACCGATCACGCTAAACTTGTTCATGGACATCGCCCTCCTCGTTAGTTGAGTTAAACAAGTCTTAACTATGGCACAAAGATGCCGGTTGAGGTTGGGCGGTGTCCATACCATCTGATTGAATCGTGACACGGCATCTTGTGGCGTAAAATCGTCCATTTCTGCGTTGCAAACCTTCGCAATAGCCTTGCTATTACGCGCGGTTTGCGCCTTGAACTGAACAATTTTTCACACACAATCTGCTCGCACCAGATTCAATCAGCGCTTCCCCAGGTAAGCGCTGATCGAATCGTGACACGGCATCTTGTGGCGTAAAATCGTCCATTTCTGCGTTGCAAACCTTCGCAATAGCCTTGCTATTACGTGCGGTTTGCGCCTTGAACTGAACAATTTTTCACATACAATCTGCTCGCACCAGATTCAATCAGCGCTTCCTTACAGAAAATCAAGCATTAATCTGGCCAGCATTGCCCCGGGTTTCTCCAGGTGGGGGTGAATCCTGCCGGTGGTTGCCTTACCCGCGCAGGTGGCGCTGTGTCAGTGTCACTCCCCGGTGTCCCCACCAGTGTGCCCCCATCAAGGGGCTGTGCATTGGTTCCGCCGCGTCTTGGGTGTAGAATAGACCGTCGCAAATCACGCCCTGGCCCATGACAAATCCAGCGTCTCACGACGACCAGTACACCCACATTTTTCTTTTCAATACTCCGTCGGACTGGCTGCATACGCCTGATCGGCCAGCGCTGCTGGCCGCGTTGAATTTGCCTCCGGACTGGCCAGGGGCCATCACCCCGGTGGCGGCAGCCAGCCTGGCGGAACTGGACCTGGACAATCTCAATCAGGCGCTGGATGAAAAAACCCAACGGGCCGTGTTCGTCAATGCCGAAAACGCCTTTGGCCGCTACTGGCTACCGCGCTTGCAGGCAGGCCTGCCGGCGGATGCCCGCTTTCGGCTCTGCTCGGCCCTCACCACGCGTGTGTATGAGCTGTCTCCGTTGCCCGAAGGGTTCCGCTATGACGGCTCGTATCAACAACTGGACAATGCCCTCTACCTGCAGCAGAAACCGGCCCGTCCGGTGCCAGTTGCTCGCCTGAACCCCGATGCTGTGGTGGTGCGGGTCACCAACGGCACCCTGGCTGTTGCCGATTTTGCCGAAAGCCGCCTGGCTAACAAACTGGTCGCGACGAACGTTTTTCTGCAACCGGTTCGAGCCACCGCCCTGCGGAGTGAAAACGTGCCGGTGGTGGGCGACCAACACCCCTTGCCGGCACACCCGTTGCGTGATTTTCACCACTGGCTCATGCACACGGATGCCCAGGCCTTGCCCGAGGGCTTTCCCGGTCTGGACGAGCGGCCGGTGCTGCTGCACGTCACCATGGACTGGGGCGGTGGCGTCAACAAGTGGATAGACGACTATGCCCGGGCAGAACCCGGTTTTCACCACCTGACCCTGGTCAGTGAAGGGGAGTTTTTCCGCCAGCGTTTTGGCGAACGGCTCAGCCTGCGTTGGGGCGGCGCCTCCGGGCCGGTGTTGCAGCGGTTTGACCTGAGTGATCCCATCGCGGTCATGGCGGTGCAACACGCCGAGTACGAGCGCATTCTGCACTCGGTGCTGGACGCCTTTGGCGTGCAACGCGTGGCGGTGTCATCCCTGATTGGCCATGGCCTGGCGAGCCTTTACACCGGGTTGCCGACCCTGCGGATTTTCCATGATTTTTTTCCACACTGGCCGGTGCTGAATGCCCGCCTGAATGGCAAAAAACCCGGCGCGGCGGCTTGGCAAGAGGCGTTTGCAGAAAGCACCCACGAGGCCTTTGGAGGCATTGACGCCGAAACCCACGCTCAGTGGCACAAGGCCCTGCTGGCCGGCTATGGACAAAAAAACGTGGCCCTGGTCGCCCCCTCTGAAAGCGCAGTGGCCAACCTCCAGGCGCTGGGGGTGCCGGGTAGTCGCAAAGCTCTCCATGTGATTCCACACGCCATCCGGCCCTTTGAGTTGCCTTTCCAGCTTTCCGCGGACACCGACAGCCGACCGTTGACCATTCTGGTGCCCGGGCGCATCAATGCCGTCAAGGGCCAGGCCGTGCTGGAAAAACTGCTGCCTGCTTTGCGCCAGCGCCTGCCCGATGCACGCGTGGTTTTGCTGGGCGCCGGCAAGGACGGCCGCCACCTGGCCGCTGAGCCGGGGGTTGAAATCATAGAGGACTACCAGGCGGAAGAATTGCCGCAGCACCTGGCTGCCATTCGCCCGCACGTGGCACTGCTGCTCTCGCAGGCGGCTGAAACCTTCAGTTACGCACTGAGCGAAATGCACCAGGCCGGCATTCCGGTGATTGCCACCGCCATAGGCGCACTGGCCGAGCGCATCGAGCCGGAAAAAACCGGCTGGCTGGTGACCGGCGAGACGGATCAGGAACAGGCACAACAGGTACTGCAACAATTACAGACGCTGGCTGCTAACCGGCAAAAACTGTCGGTCGTGGAGAAACGCCTGAAAACCCTGACCTTGCCACGCCCGGAAGAGACGCTAGTGGCGTATGCACGGCTGTGGAAAAAGCTCACCGCCAGCAGCAAGACGAACTCAGTCGAGCCTCGCCCCAGCGCCGAAACCCTGTGGCCCCGTTATGGCCACCGGCAACTGGCCGATTTAAGCCTGCGCCTGCGCGCGCAGATCCGCCAGTTACAACAACGACTGGCCGCCAGCGAAGAACTGACCAAAGAACGCACGCGCTGGGCGCACGACCTGCAAAAGCACATCCTGGAGCTGGATCACGCCATTTCGTCCCTCAAGGCCGAACAGGATCGCCTGCACGAGACCATCGCCGAGCGTGAAAAGCACATCGCCGCCGAACGGGCCGAGGCCGAACACCTGCGCCAGGTACTCAAAGCCGAACAGGATCGCCTGCACGGGGAAATTCAGGCCCTGCAAGGTGAACTGACGGCGGTTTACAACAGCACCTCCTGGCGAATCACCAAGCCCCTGCGTTTTGCCCGTCGCAGCCTGCAAAACGGCTTGCCCCGGGCGGCCTATCGCCTCAAACAGGCCCGTGGCCTGCCGCTGCGATTTTCCTGCAGTGTCAAAACCCGGGGCCTCAAGGGCACGTTGGGCCTGATTCGGAACCGGCTGGGTGCTGCGCCCGAGGCGCTTAACCCGGCTGTGAGGGAAACCGTCGCGCTGGAAAAACACTTCACGCCCATTGCCTTGCCGCTGGCCGAGTCGCCTCTGGTGTCTATTATCATCCCGGTCTATAACCACTTTGAGCATACCTGGAACTGCCTCAAGTCCATTGCCGAACTGGACACCGATCTGCCGTTTGAAGTGATCGTGGTGGATGACGCTTCCACTGACGAAACGGCCGAAAAAATGGCCCTGATCGCTGGCGTGCGTTACCACCGTCAGGCCGAAAACGGCGGCTTTATCGAAGCCTGCAACACCGGCGCGGCCCTGGCCACCGGTGAATACCTGCTGTTTCTCAACAACGACACCGTGGTGCGCCCCGGCTGGCTGGATGCCCTGATGCGCACCTTTAGCGATCACCCGGACTGCGGCCTGGCCGGAAGTCAGCTGCTGTACCCCGATGGCCGCTTGCAGGAAGCCGGCGGCATTGTTTTTTCCGACGCCAGCGGCTGGAATTACGGGCGGTTGGAAAACCCCCAGGCACCCGAATTCAACCACCTGCGCGAAGTGGACTATTGTTCCGGTGCCAGCATCGCCATCAAAAAGGCCCTGTTTGAGCAACTGGGCGGCTTTGACTCCCGCTACAAACCGGCCTATTACGAAGACACCGACCTGGCCTTTGCCGTGCGCGAGGCCGGTTACCGGGTGTTGTACCAGCCGGCATCGCAAGTAGTGCATTTCGAAGGTGTCAGCTCCGGCACCGACCTGGCCAGCGGCACCAAGCGCTTTCAGGCCATCAACCAGAAGAAATTTGCCGAAAAGTGGGCCCACGCCCTCACCCGGCAACCCGATCCGGCCACCGACATTGAGCTGGCCCGAATTCACGGCCAACCGCCGCGGGTGCTGATTGCCGATGCCACCACGCCCACGCCCGATCAGGACTCCGGTAGCGTGCGCATGCTCAACCTGATCCGCATTCTGCGTGATTTAGGCTATCACGTGGTGTTCATGCCCGAAAACCTCAGCCATGCCGGTGCCTACACCGAAGCCTTGCAGCAGATGGGCGTGGAGTGCCTGTATCACCCCTCGGTCAAAAACCCCATGGATTACCTGCGTGACAAGGGCAAATACCTGGACGCGGTTATCCTCAGCCGTTATTACGTGGCTGAACCGCTGCTGCCGCTGGTGCGTCATTTTGCCCCGCAGGCGCGGGTGATTTTTGACACCGTGGACTTGCACTACGTACGCGAACAACGCCAGGCCGAACTGGAAGACAATGAAAAGCTGGCGCGTCTGGCCGAAAAAACCCGCCTGCGCGAACAGGCCTGCATGCAGCAGGCGGACGTGACCTGGGTGGTCAGCCCGTACGAAAAACAGGTGCTGGAAAAGGAAGTGCCAGCCGCCCGCATTCAGGTGTTATCCAATATTCACGAAGTTTTTGGCTGCCGCAAAGGCTTTGATGAACGCCGCGACCTTCTGTTTGTGGGCGGTTTTCAGCACACCCCCAACGTGGACGCGGTGCAGTGGTTTGTGACAGACATTTGGCCATTGATCCACCAGCAATTACCGGAGGCCAAATTTCACCTGGTTGGCTCCAAGGCGCCAGAAGAAATCCGCGCCCTGGGCGAGGTGGACGGGGTGCGGTTTCACGGTTTTGTGCCGAATATCGAGCCGTTTCTGGACGGCTGTCGCGTGGCCGTGGCGCCCTTGCGTTTTGGTGCCGGCGTCAAGGGCAAGGTCAACCTCAGCATGTCCTACGGTCAGCCGGTGGTTGCCACCGGCGTGGCCACCGAAGGCATGCAAACCGAACACGGAGTCGACGTCCTGAATGCCGACACCCCGGAAGCGTTTGCCGAGGCCGTGGTCAGTGTGTATCAGGACAAGGCGCTGTGGCAAAAACTTTCCGAAGGTGGCCTGAAAAACGTCGAGCGCTGGTTTTCCTTTGCCACCGCGAGGGAGGCGGTGAAGCGCGCGTTAAACCCATAACGTACGTAAAGCGCGCCATGACTAGGGAAGCTCTGATTGAATCTGGCGCGAGCAGATTGTCGTGAAAAATTGTTCAGTTCTAGGCGCAAGCCGCACGCAATAGCAAGCTATTGTGAAGGTTTGCAACGCAGAAATGGACGATTTGATGCCGCAAGATGCCGTGTCACGATTCGATCAGAGCTTCCCTAGCGACTAACCCGGCCACCACATAGCGCCCTGGGCGCGCCTCATATCTTTTCGCTCACCATGGCTTTGCGATTCATGTTGCCAAAGGTGGCGACAATGGTTTGGCGGGGCATCAGCCGTTGCGCCATAAATGCCATCATTTTGTTCATGCCGCCGGGAATGACCAATGCCTGGCGTTTTTCTAGTGCTTTCAGGGCGCTGCGCACCACTGGTTCGACATTCATGGCTTTCATGGGCAGTTTTGAGACATCCATTTGTAGCCGTTTCGGCATTTCGGTGGCCGTCAGGCCCGGCGCCACGGTGGTGACAACAACGCCTTTTGTTTTCAATTCCTGATGCAAGGCTTCGCCCAGTGACAGAATATAGGCTTTGCTGGCCGCATAATTGGCAAAATACGGCACGGCCTGAAAAGCAAAGGTGGAAGACACGAACAGGATGCCTCCGCGCCCTCTTTTGGCCAGTTGTTGGCCAAAATGATGCGCCATGCGCAAAGGTACCTCGCAATTCAGCCGCAGCAGTTGGGTCTGTTCATCCAGTGGAATTTTCAAAAAGGCACCGTGGGTTTCTATACCGGCATTGGGCACCACCAGACCAATGTCCAGCTCCTGTGTCTGGCGCAGTAGCTGATCCATCGCATCGGCTTCATTGAGATCCAGGGCAATGGGTCGCACCGTGATTCCGCTGTTGCGTTGCAATGTTGCGGCTTGTTGATCCAACAGGGATTTTCTGCGCGCCACGGTAACCACATTAAGACCACGGCCGGCCAGTTGGCGGGCAAATTCTGCCCCGATACCCGAGGATGCGCCGGTGACCAGGGCCCACGGACCGAATTGGGATTGAAACTGACTCATGGGAAATGCTCCTTTGTCGATGAGAAAACAGGTGAAGAGAAAAGTCTTGGATGGCCGGGTGATAAGGCCTCATGGAAAAACGTTTCTGTCTGAACCCCGTCCTGCGCCACCGCCGCTTGCCGCAAGCCCAGCGCCAGCAGCGCGATGAGTCCCGCCTTGAGCCATGATGCTTTTCTGAGGCCATTTTTGGCACCAAAGACAAACGCTCGCGGTTGTTTATGACCAGGCGAACGTGCCCGATGCGCTGTGCCGCTGGGCGTATCAGTGGGTATCGGGATGCGGGGCTTCTGCCACGCACGGCGGTTGCTGGACATGGGTTCCTCGATTGGGACGGTCATTAACTGTAATGATTGGTACAAAAATAGACCCGGTAAACTCGGGAGGCATTGCAGATTATTTCAAACAGTTTTTAAGGAAGCTCTGATTGAATCTGGCGCGA
>WGBZ01000168.1 GCA_015494035.1 Lysobacterales bacterium
GGCAGATTCAGCCTCAATGCTTTCACTCTTTTGCGGGCGATCCACCAGCTCGACATATGCCATGGGCGCGTTATCGCCTTTACGGAAACCGCATTTGAGGATACGCAGATAACCGCCAGGGCGTTCCTGATAGCGTTCACCGAGTTCTTCAAACAGTTTCTTGACCACGTCCTTATCACGCAGGCGGGAGAAAGCCAGGCGACGGTTGGCCACGGTGTCTTCCTTGGCCAGTGTGATCAACGGCTCTGCCACTCGACGGAGTTCCTTGGCCTTGGGCAATGTGGTTTTGATCAGTTCATGATCAAACAGGGAAACCGCCATGTTGCGAAACATCGCCTTGCGATGGGAGCTGTTGCGGTTGAGTTTACGACCTGATTTACGATGACGCATTTTAAATCACCAATCCTTAAATAATTTGTTGTTGTTTAGGGGTAGATCTGTCTGATTGAATCTGGACGAAGCAGGTTATAACTGAAATGTTTGAGAACAAGGCGAAGTTTGGAGCCAATAGCGGGCTATTCGCAAGGACTTCAACGGAGCTATCAGACATTTCAGGTATGAGTAGCGAGTTCATGATTCGATCAGGGCTTCCCTAGCCTAAGAGGCGCTCTGAAGCACGAATTGCTGCCGGCGGCCAGTTGTCCAGACGCACACCCAGGGTCAGACCCAGATCCGCCAGAACACTCTTGATCTCGTTCAGGGACTTCTTGCCCAGGTTCGGGGTCTTCAACAACTCCACTTCGGTGCGTTGAATGAGATCGCCAATGTACTGGATATTTTCTGCTTTCAGGCAGTTGGCGGAGCGAACCGTCAGCTCCAGCTCATCAATGGGTTTCAGAAGAATGGGATTCAGTTTTTCTTCTTCCTTGTTTTCTTCCAGGGGCGCAGTGACGGTGAAGTCAATGAAGACAGCCATCTGTTCAACCAAAATGCGCGCGGCGGTACGAATGGCCTCTTCAGCCGTTACAGAACCGTCTGTATCGATTTCCAGGATCAGCTTGTCGAGGTTGGTGCGTTGTTCAACGCGCGCATTTTCCACGTCGTAAGCCACCCGCTTCACGGGGCAGTAGCTGGCATCCAGCACCAAACGACCAATGGAACGGCCTTCCTCTTCTTCGCTTTTGCGAGAAACGGCGGATTCGTAACCAATGCCTTCGCGGGCAATCATCTTCATGTTGATGGTGGTGTCATCAGACAGATGGCAGATAACGTGCTCGGGATTGGCGATGGTAACGCCTTCAGGCGCTTGGATATCACCCGCAGTGACGACACCGCCGGTTTTTTTCAGGGTCAGTTCTGCCTCTTCACGATCGTCCATGCGCAGCGCAACCCCTTTCAGGTTGAGCAAAATTTCCAGCACGTCTTCCTGAACGCCTTCCAGCACCGAAAATTCGTGCTGAACGCCGTCGATTTCCACTTCCGTGATTGCGGCACCTGGCACGGAGGACAACAGGATGCGTCGAAACGCGTTGCCCAACGTGTGGCCGAAGCCTCTTTCCAAGGGCTCCAGCACGATGCGAGCACTGTTGGGTGACTTTTCGTCAACCGCAACAACTTTGGGCCGCAATAATTTTGCCAATGCTGCAGACATAGGGTTTCCTCAATTAGTTCGATTACTTGGAATACAATTCCACAATCAGGTTTTCGTTGATTTCCGCTGGCAGATCTTCACGGGTCGGAATGCTCTTGAACGTGCCTTCCATTTTCTTGGGATCAACACTCACCCAATCAGCAAACAGATTCATTTCCTGCCACAGGTTCAGGGCTTCCTGAATGCGCAGTTGTTTTTTGGCTTTTTCGCGCACAGAAACCACATCGCCTTCCTGCACCTGGTAAGACGGGATGTTGACGGTCTGACCATTCACCTGAATGGCCTTGTGGCTGACCAGCTGACGCGCTTCGTTGCGAGTGACAGCAAAGCCCATGCGGTAGACAACATTATCCAGGCGAGTTTCCAGCAGCTTCAGCAGGTTTTCGCCAGTGGCGCCTTTCTGGCCAGCAGCTTTTTTGTAGTAGTTGCGGAACTGTTTTTCCAACACGCCGTACATACGACGAACTTTCTGCTTTTCACGCAACTGTTGCGCGTAGTCAGACATTTTCTGACGACGGGCGTTGGGGCCGTGCTGGCCGGGAAGCTGATCAAGTTTACACTTGCTTTCCAGAGAGCGCGCAGGGCTTTTCAGGCCCAGATCGGTGCCTTCACGACGAGCCAGTTTACAGGTGGGTCCAATGTATCTTGCCATTATATTATCTCCTTACACTCTGCGTTTCTTGGGTGGGCGACATCCGTTATGCGGAATCGGTGTCACATCAACGATGTTGGTGATGCGATAACCCAGCGCATTCAGTGCACGGACAGAGGATTCACGGCCAGGACCAGGGCCCTTGATGCGAACTTCCAGATTCTTCAAGCCGTATTCCTGTGCCGCCTTGCCTGCCCGATCGGCAGCCACCTGTGCAGCAAAAGGAGTGCTTTTGCGTGAACCACGAAAACCGGAACCACCCGCTGTGGCCCAGGCCAAGGTATTGCCCTGGCGATCGGTCAGCGTGATGATGGTGTTATTGAACGAGGCATGAACGTGCGCCACGCCATCCACCACGGTTTTCTTGACTTTCTTCTTGCTCTTCGTTGGCTTTGCCATAACTGATCTCTAGACTATGTATTTATGATGAAACTACTTGCGAATGGCTCTTTTCGGGCCTTTGCGTGTGCGCGCATTGTTCTTGGTGCGCTGTCCACGTACAGGCAGGCCACGACGATGACGCAAGCCACGGTAGCAACCCAGGTCCATGAGTCGCTTGATGTCCATGGAAATCTTGCGTCGCAAATCACCTTCGACTTCGTACTTGCCGACTTCCTGGCGGATTTTGTCGAGCTGTTCGTCAGTCAAATCACGAACTTTTGTGGTCGGGTCGATGCCCGCGTTCTCACAAATCTCATAGGCTCGGGTTCTGCCGATCCCAAAGATACTGGTTAAACCAATCCAAGTGTGCTTGTAAACCGGTATATTTACACCTGCGATACGAGCCATTCAACTACTCCTAAAATTCATGTTTCGACTTGAGAAAGCCGACCATTATACCGCAAAAAAGCGCCACTAGACAATAAAGTAATGGGCTTTGTCTGCGATTTTCCAGTGACTAAATCGAGGCGAAACTTCTGCTCGCCTCACTTTTTGGCCTTCCGGTTTTATCGTCTGACGACGCCGGATTTGCCGTAATTTTTCAGGTTTGTTTTCTTGAACAAACTGTCGTACTGCTGAGACATCAAATGCGTTTGCAGCTGTGCCATGAAATCCATGGCAACCACCACCACAATCAACAGTGATGTTCCGCCCAAAGCGAAAGGCACGTTGAAGTAGTTGGTGACCCACTGCGGCATCAGGCTGACACCCAGCAGGTAAAGCGCGCCCCAAAAGGTCAGGCGTGTCAAAATCTTGTCCAGAAATTCGGCGGTTTGTTTGCCGGGACGAATACCCGGGATAACCGCACCGGAGCGCTTCAGGTTTTCTGCTGTCTCGTACGGATCAAAAGTCAATGCCGTGTAAAAGAAGGTGAAAAACACGATCAGGCCACCAAACAGCAACACATAAAAGGGCTGTCCGGGCGACAGGGCCGCAGCCACGTCCTGCAACCAGCCCCAGCCGGGTTTCTGACCCAGAAACTGGGCAATGGTGGCCGGGAACATCACCAGCGAGGAAGCAAAAATGACCGGGATCACACCGGCCATATTGATTTTCAGCGGCAGGTATGAGGTCTGGCTTTGCAACCCCATGCGTCCGCCCCGTCGCGCGTACTGAATGGTGATGCGTCGTTGTGCGCTTTCCACGTAAACGACAAAAGCCGTTACACCCAGTGCCAGCACCAGCAGGAATAATGCCGCCAGTGGATTGAGTTGCCCCTGGCTGACCATGGTAAACACGGAAACCACAGCGGCAGGCAAACCGGCCACAATACCGGCAAAAATCAACAGTGAAATGCCGTTGCCGATACCGCGCTCGGTAATCTGCTCACCCAGCCACATCAGAAACAGCGTACCGCCAGTTAACGTGACCACGGCTGTAAAGAGAAAACCGGAACCCGGGTGGGTGACCACCGGGATGCCATTGATGGCACCGGCGTTTTGTAAAAAAGTGGCAATGCCAAAAGCCTGGAAGGCCGCCAGCACCACAGTGAAGTACCGGGTCAGCTGGGTAATCTTGCGCCGCCCCTGTTCTCCTTCCTTTTTCAGCTCCTTGAGCTGGGGAATGGTGTAAGACAGCACCTGAATGATGATTGAGGCAGTGATGTAGGGCATCACACCCAGGGCAAAAATTGAGAAACGGCCCAAAGCACCGCCTGAAAACATGTTGAACATGCCGATCAGGGTGCCGCTTTGTTGGTCGAGCATGGCAGCCAGAGCCGCCGGATTGACGCCGGGAACAGGAATGTAAGTACCCAGACGGAAGACGACCAACGCACCCAGTACAAAAAGGATGCGTTGCTTCAGTTCCTGGAACTTGTTCTTGTTACCCAGCAGTTTTTCAACGTGCGCTTTAGATGCAGACATAGGTTCGGTTACTCGACTTTGCCGCCGGCTTGCTCAATGGCTTCTTTGGCACCTGGCGTCACGGCCAGACCCTTGATGATAACCGGCTTTTCCAGCTTGCCGGTATTGATGACTTTGACCTTTGTCACAAAGCGCTTGACCACGCCAGCTTCTTTCAGCGCCTCCAGATCAATCACGTCGGTTTTCATTGCATTGAGGTGATACAGGCAGACTTCGTCGCTGTATTTTGCCTTGCGAGAATGAAAACCCACCTTCGGCAGGCGTTTCTGCAATGGCATCTGGCCGCCTTCAAAACCCACTTTGTGAAAACCGCCGGAGCGGGATTTCTGACCTTTGTGTCCTCGTCCAGTCGTTTTGCCGAGCCCGGAACCAATGCCCCGACCCACGCGTTTGGCGGCTTTCTTGCTGCCCTTGGCAGGCTTGATAGTATTTAATCGCATTGTATTATCCACCGTATTCGCTGTTGTTAGACTTCTTCGACTTCAAGAAGATGAATAGCCTTGTTAATCATGCCACGGTTTTCAGGCGTGTCTTCCACGATGACCGTGTGATGCATTCTGCGAATACCCAGACCTTTAACGCAGGCTTTGTGGTTTTTCAGAGAACCGATCGTACTGCGAATCTGGGTTACTTTGAGTTGCTTGTTTTTCTTAGCCATGATTCGCCAGTACCTCTTCCACTGTTTTTCCACGTTTTGCCGCAACCGTTTCGGGCGATGTAATTTTCATCAGGCCGTTTATGGTGGCGCGAACGAGGTTATTGGGATTGTTGGAGCCTTGGCTTTTCGCCAGTACGTTATGCACGCCAACCACTTCAAACACGGCACGCATGGCGCCGCCGGCGATCACGCCAGTACCTTCTGAGGCCGGTTGCATGTAGACCTTGGAGCCAGAGTGCTTGGCCTTGACAGGATGCCACAATGTGCCTTCCTTCAGGTCAACCTGGACCATATTCTTGCGGGCTTTTTCCATGGCTTTCTGAATAGCGATTGGCACTTCTTTTGCCTTGCCATAGCCGAAACCCACCTTGCCTTGACCGTCACCAACCACCGTCAGTGCGGTAAAACCGAATTGACGACCGCCTTTCACCACCTTGGACACGCGGTTAACCGCGACCAGGCGTTCCATCAGGCCATCATCTTTATTAATATCTACGCTCGCCATAATATTTCCTGTTGTTTTGACTCAAATCGCGTTCACAAAGTCATGTTACGCGGACTTTGGTTTGTTTTAGAATTTCAGGCCGGCTTCACGCGCGGCATCGGCCAGCGCCTTGATTTTGCCGTGGTACAAGAAGCCGGAACGATCGAAAGCGACACTGTCGATACCGGCTTTCAAGGCACGCTCTGCAATGGCAGCTCCGACTTTTTTGGCCGCTTCCATGTTTTTCTTGGTGCCTTCGCCTTCAACCAGGCCTTTTTCCAGGCTGCTGGCTGCGGCAAGTGTGTTCTTGCCGTCGGCCGAAATAATTTGTGCGTACAAATACTTGCCAGTGCGATGCACAGACAATGAAGGCACATTCAGCTCACGAATTTTAGCGCGTGAGCGTCTGGCTCTTCTCAAACGGGCTTTGGTTTTCTTGTTCATTTCAATACCTGTTGCGTGTCAGATTAAGCCTTCTTGGCTTCTTTTCTGAAGACTTGTTCATCTGCGTAGCGTACGCCCTTGCCCTTGTAAGGCTCCGGCGGACGGAATGCGCGAATTTCAGCTGCCACCTGGCCTACTTTTTGCTTGTCAATGCCCGTGATGGTGATTTCTGTCTGGCTGGGCACGTCAAAACTGATGCCATCAGGTGCCTTGTAGACCACCGGATGGGAAAAGCCCAGTGACAGGTTCAGATCGCGGCCTTGCAACGCAGCGCGGTAGCCCACGCCGACCAGCTTGAGTTTCTTCTCGTAACCCTTGGTGACGCCCTGCATCATGTTGTTAACCAGGGAACGCATGGTGCCTGCCATGGCCACGTCAGCAGGGGTAACAGGCTTGAAAACCAGCTTGTTGTCTTCCTGCACGATGGTCACCGTCGGGTGCACGTTGAGGCTCATTTCACCTTTGCTGCCTTTCAGGGTCAGCTTCTGACCGTCCAGGGT
>WGBZ01000169.1 GCA_015494035.1 Lysobacterales bacterium
GCCCAGGTCGATGCCAAATGACCTTTTCACCCTTTCCGTTGCCCAAAAGGGGCTGCCACGCATCCCCTACGGCTTCTTCAGCAACCGGTTGAAAAGCCAGCACACCGGGCATCAGCACCGGTGCCGGCATGCGCTCAAGCAGTGAATCTTCTTCAAAATCCGCCAGGCCGACCAGCCCGATGGCGCTGTCATTGGCGGCAGCCCCGCTTTTGTTCGTCGCATCAAGGGGCGCACCCTTACTTTCGGCAACACTCATTAAACCCAGTGCCAGCTCCAGTTCACTCTGTACAGAGGCCAGTTCTGGCTCATGCAGCCATAACAGCCGCAAACGCGGGGAAGCAGCGGCGGCTGCCTGTGCCAGCAAATCCGGGGGCACCGCGGCTTGCGGCGCCGGCAAAACAACCACTGCATCGGCCTGGGTCGAAGCCACTTCAGCCAGCCGATCCAGTGGCAGGGAGGTGACGCGGTAGCCACCTTTCTGCAATGCCCGTACCCAGCGGCCAATGCCGTTATTGCTGCTATCGTCTATGGCGCGACTGCCAAAACCCTGTCCCAACAAAACCCACGGTGGCGGTTTCTCCTGGCTGATGCGCGCCAGGCGCCACCAGGCGTTCAGAAACAGCTCCTTGTCCAGCGCCTGCAGGTGCAGCAGCGGGCCATCCGGGCCAGCATCACGCAAGCGCAGCAGTATCTCGCCATTGACATCCACCTGGTTCATGCGCACCCGGGCGGGGTTGCTGGTCGGGTCCACAAACTGAACCCTGAGGGCCGGCTGGCCCTGAAGGCGTAGCCGTTGGTATGGGGCCAGAAAGCTGGCCAGCAGACGCCCAACCTGGGAGCGCGGGTTGGCATAAACCTGCACATCTAGCGGCGGCAGGCGTCGCACAAAGGGCGCATCGGTCATGGCATCGCCCGTCATTGACTGGTCCAGGTCGTTTTTCGCCGTTTTGCCTAAACCGGGTGAAGGCGGCCACAACAAAGGCGGATGTGGCTGGGTTTCCAGCCACACAAACACCGACAGTGTCAGTCCGGCCAGCGCCACCCAGGCCAGGGCCTGTTTTTGCCATTGCTTGCGGGCGTTCATGACAGGCGCAACCGTTTGAAGGAAAGTACGGCCAGGCCGAAAAGCATGATAGCCCCACCGATGAAATAGAGCACGGTGGAAAACGGCACCAGGCCACTTTGCAGCCATTCAAAGTGACTACGTGGGGAAAAGACCCGGATCCAGTTCTTGCCCCAGTCGGCACCGGTGCCGGCCTGCCCCATCAACCACAGAACTGCCGTGATCAACAGCCCCAGCAAGGCTGCCAGCCCGGGTTGGGACAGGTTGACTGCCAGCCAAAGGCTCAGGCTCGCAAACCACAGCATCAACATCCCCCAGGCGACAACATTCCAGCCCACAGCAGCCCAGTCCAGCGTGGCCGCCGTGGACCAGCCCCACAGGGCCACGGCCACCGGCAGGAGCAGAGGTGCCGCCAGTATCAACACACTCAGGAGCTTTTGCGCCATCACAGACACATCGCCCAGCCCGCTTTCCAGCAAGGCATGAATACTATGGGCGGCTCGCTCGGCCGAGATGACCTGCCCAGCCAGCAAAGCCAGTAACACCAGGCTAATGAGGCTGACAAAAGAAAAAAACGGCCCGATCAGCTGCCGCGCGAGTGTCACCTCTGTCACGGCCGCCACCTGAGCCATTGTGCCCTGCTGGCTAAGCACCAGGTCCGTCATAACCAATGCAATCCAGCCCAGTAAAAAGGCCAGCACCGCCATCACCAGCCAGTAGGACGGTTTTCGCCACATCAGCATTACATCACGCTGCACAATGTTCATGCATCCTGCCTCGGAGTGTTGTTATTCGAAAGACTGCTCAAGCGCCACTCCCACCAGTGGTCTTATCGTTTCTGTCCGGTCGGGGGCGATTTTTTTCTTCGTTCATCCCCATGTCCTGCTGCAACAATTCCTGGTAGGCAGCCAAGAGGGAAGCCGCCGTGTCTGCATGCTTGTGCAGGGCGCTGCTTGTTTGCTCAACCGGTGACAACTCACACAGCCCCTCTTCGGCCAATACCTGGATCAGTTGCCGATTGCGCCGGTCATCCGAAGCAATAACCAGCGCCTGGGGCTCTTCGACCAGTATCGAACACCGTTCGGCCACGCGTTTTTTCACCAATGAGGACACAGGCCGGTCAAAGCGCACGCGCCAGGGCCGTAAGGTGGCGCCATCCCCTGGCGGCAGGAGATCGTGGTTGTGCCGCCGGGTCAAAGGCGTATCCGAGGTATCATCACATGAATCATCGCTGGCCAGATCGCCCAGCAAGCGTCCACCGCGCATGACGAAAATGTGATCAGCCAGCCCATGCAACTGATCCAGTAAATGGGTGGACAGAAGGATGATATGCCGGCGCTTGAAACTGGCCAGTATGCGGCCAAAGGTCTGCGCGTGTTCTGGATCCAGTCCATTCATGGGTTCATCCAGTAACAGCACCAGCGGCTCATGCACCAACGCGCACGCCAATCCCAGCCGCTGGCGATAACCCAGTGACAGGGTTTCCACCGGCCTGTCCGCATAGGCAGTCAAATCACAGCGATTGATGACCCGGGCGATGGCCTTATCATCCACCTGGCCGGTTTTCAGGTACAGTGCATTTCCCAGTGTTTCACGCACCGTTAGACGCGGCAGCAGGGGAATCGTCTCCGGCATGTAACCGATGTGACGGTTCCAGTGCCGGAGGTTATCAGCCTGGCGGCTAATGGCGACCTTTGTTGGCAAGTGGTTGTCCACTGGTTGTTGCCGCAGACTGATTTCACCGGCTTCGACCAACAAGCGTCCGGCCAGGGCACTCAACAAGGTGCTTTTGCCTGCCCCGTTGGGACCAAGCAGAATGGCCAGCTGTCCTTGCGCCAGTTCCAGGTCCACATTATCCAGCCGCCGCTGCACGGCCTGTTTCGACGGGCTCACCCCCTTGACCCGGTGGGCGCCAAAGCTCAGGCCGGAAGCTTCAAGAAAAAAACATACGGTTTGCGTATGGCTACCCATTATTTATGTGGACACTGGCTGCAAAGCTGATTATAGTAACCCACATTCATCGCCCTGTTCCAGCTTATGTAACACGCGATGAAACGGCCTTGCAAAGAAGCAAGCCCGCCCCGCCTTTTTGGCCCACCATGGAAGGGCCCCGAGATTTCAACCTGAGACACACTATTATTATGCAATTTATCGACTTTCTGCAGAATGGCCTGCTTGACCTTAGCCTGGGCCAGAAAATCCTGACTTTTCTCATCGCCACCCAAATCACCATTATGGGCGTGACCCTTTACCTGCACCGCGACCAAACCCACCGCGGCGTCTCACTACACCCGGTTTTGCAGCACTTCTTCCGTTTCTGGCTGTGGCTGACCACCGGCATGCAGACACGGGACTGGGTGGCCATCCACCGCAAGCATCATTCTTACTGCGAAACGGAAAATGACCCGCACAGCCCACAGTTTTACGGCATCAACCGCGTCTTGTGGGATGGCGTGGAACTGTACACCGACGAGCGAAAAAACGCCGAAACGCTGGAAAAATATGGTAAGGGAACACCGGACGACTGGCTGGAAAACAACCTTTATAGCCGCTTCCGCTATTTGGGTGTTTCATTGCTGTTACCCATTAACTTTGCCCTTTTCGGTGTCCTTGGCATTGCCATGTGGGCCTTGCAACTGATCTGGATTCCTTTTTTTGCCGCCGGCGTGGTCAATGGCATTGGCCACTACTGGGGTTACCGCAATTACAAGACCAACGACTGCTCACGCAACATTACCCGCTTCGGCTTCATCATTGGTGGAGAGGAACTGCACAACAATCACCACGCCTTTCCTTCCTCGTGCAAGTTTGCCCACAAAAAAGGCGAATACGATCTGGGCTGGTATGCTATCAAGCTGTTGTCCTGGTTCAAGCTGGCCACAATCCGCAAAGTGGTGCCCGAGCTGGTGACCCACGAAAACAAGCAGGAGATTGACAAGGACACGATCATGGCCATCCTCACCCACCGCTTTTCCGTCGCGCAGATGTACTATACGGATGTGATGAAACCGGCTGTGGTGGCCGAATACCAGCAGGCCTCCAAAAAAATGCGCAAAACTGCCAAAAAATGCCTCAAGGCACTGTCCATTGATTGGCGTTTTGTGGACCCGAACACGCGGGAAATGGTCAGTCACTGCCTGAGCAACAGCCAGACTGTTGAAACGGTTATGGCCTATCGTGATGAGCTGCAAAAAATCTGGGAACAGAAAGGCAAGAATGCCGAGCAGATGATCGACTCGCTAAAAGAATGGTGCCAACGCGCCGAGCAAAGCGGCATTGAATCCCTACAGAATTTTGCTGGCAAGCTAAAGCAAATCAGCCTGCACAGTACACACTAGGGAAGCGCTGATTGAATCTGGCGCGAGCAGATTGTCGTGTAAAATTGTTCAGTTCAAGGCGCAAGCCGCACGCAATAGCCAGCTATTGTGAAGGTTTGCAACGCAGAAATGGACGATTTTACGCAGCAAGATGCCCTGTCACGATTCGATCAGTGCTTCCCTAGCACCCGGTCACTCATAAAAACTCACCTTTATGGAGACAAAGAACCCGATGCCAGTGGCATCGGGTTTTTTATTGCGGCTTTTCGCGACTGCTTTAGGCTTTGGCGGTACCGGATCGGTGTAACTAGGTTATGGATTTGGCGCCGGACTTTCACCAGTAAAAGGTGAGTTGGTGAAATAACGCATATCCACCACATACCGTTTGCGGCCCCAGTCACCGGGTTTTTCCTCGAACACACCGGCACAGGGCGTGCCGCATTTTTCGCATGTGCCCTCAGGGGTCAAATGCCAGTCCGTGATCACGTACCAGTCCCGGCCAATCAGCAAGGCCCCACACTGGTGACACCAGGTCGAGTCGCCTTCGGTGTTGTGGACATTGCCGGTATACACGTAATGCAAGCCTTTTTCCATGGCGATTTTACGGCAGCGTATCAACGTTTCTGGCGGTGTCGGCGGAATATCCCGCATTTTCCAGTCAGGATGGAAGGCCGTAAAATGTAGTGGCACATCCGGCCCCAGTTTATCCATGATCCATTCACTCATGGCGTGGATTTCTTCTTCCGAGTCATTGTGGCCCGGAATAATCAGGGTGGTGATTTCCAACCAGCAATCGGTTTCGTGCTTGATGAATTCCAGCGTATCCAGCACGTATTGCAGCTTGCCGCCACACAGCCGGTAATAAAACTCCTCATCGAAGGACTTCAGATCCACATTGGCCGCATCCATGTGAGAAAAAAATTCCTTACGCGGCTCTTCAGTAATATAGCCGGCGGTCACCGCTACCGACTTGATGCCATGCTCGTGGCAGGCTTTGGCCGTGTCGATGGCGTATTCATGAAAAATAACCGGGTCGTTATAGGTAAAAGCCACGCTGCGGCAACCCGTTGCTTTCGCCGCGCGGGCGATGTCCTCGGGAAATGCTTCTGCCGTCAGCGTATCCTGCTCACGGGATTTGCTGATGTCCCAGTTCTGACAGAATTTGCAAGCCAGATTGCAGCCTGCCGTGCCATAAGACAAAACCGGCGTACCCGGCAGAAAATGGTACAAGGGCTTTTTCTCAATGGGGTCAATGGCAAAGCCACTGGCCTTGCCATACGACGTCAGTACCACCTGACCACCCACATTGGCGCGCACAAAACAAAGACCGCGCTGACCTTCCTTGAGTTTGCAAAAACGGGGGCATAAATCGCACTGAACCCGACCGTCTGGCAGTTTATGCCAGAATTTAGTCGGAACAACATGTTTGTCTGAGAGCTGTATATCCATGATGCACCTTGAATTATCGAAGATTGAACCTATTTTCTGTAAACAGAAATAAGGTTGGCAAGCGCATTTTTCAATATCTGAGGTTCTCGCGTTTGCCGTCACAACCCGAATAATCAGGAGGCACCATGAATACAACCGTCAGACCCGCCGCCGTGGCCGGTATGTTTTACCCGGCCGATCCGGTGGAACTCGATCGAATGGTCAAACACTATCTGGCCGAAGCCCAAACCCAGGGACCACCGCCCAAGGCCATTATTGCTCCTCATGCCGGTTATATTTATTCCGGTCCCGTGGCCGCCAGCATTTACAAACTGCTATTGCCTTTACGCGGCAAGATCAAACGCGTGGTGGTGGTTGGGCCAGCACACCGTGTACCCTTTTTTGGCCTGGCCCTTCCCAGTGTTGATGCCTTTGCCACACCCCTGGGGCTGATTCCGCTGGACAAGCCAGTGATCGAGCAACTCACCCGACTGCCCTTTGTGCAAGCC
>WGBZ01000170.1 GCA_015494035.1 Lysobacterales bacterium
AATCATGGCAGGGCCAGGAGAGGCACGGAAAATTTTATCGCGCGGACAAAAAAAAATGCTGGCCATCGAAATGTACCTGACCCAGGTTCGGATGATTTATGAATCCACCGGGCGCTGGCCGGTGGTGTGTCTGGATGACCTGGACGCGGAACTGGATCAGGAACACCTGCAGCACGTATTTAACCAATTCGAAACCATAGATACGCAGGTTTTTGCCAGCAGTCTGCATCCGGAGGTGATTGCCAATCAATTTCCGGTGCACAAGGAAAGTCGGGTGTTTCACGTGAAACACGACCTGATCAAAGATGGCTGAGCAGTTACTTACCGGCAATATACGCCTGAATTGAGAACACCGGCTTTGTCACTGGGTACAAGGCGAAGTCTCAGTGACCTCAGGCCTTATCTGGTATAATTTACCCCATCGATTACACGAGAAATTCATGCAACAAAATTACGATTCTTCCAACATTAAAGTGCTTAAGGGCCTGGATGCGGTGCGCAAGCGTCCTGGCATGTATATTGGCGATACCGATGACGGTACTGGGCTTCATCACATGGTTTTTGAAGTGGTGGATAACGCCATTGACGAAGCCTTGGCCGGTTACTGTGATGACATTCAGGTCACCATACACAAAGACGGCTCAGTCAGTGTGCGTGACAACGGGCGTGGTATACCGGTTGATTATCACGAGGAAGAGGGGAAATCTGCCGCAGAAGTAATCATGACGGTGCTGCACGCAGGCGGCAAATTCGATGATAACTCCTACAAGGTATCAGGAGGACTGCATGGCGTGGGCGTTTCAGTGGTGAATGCCTTGTCCGATGAACTGAGCCTGACCATTCAACGAGATGGCAAGAAATACCAGCAACACTACCGCCTGGGCGAGCCGGTTTCACCGCTGGAAGTCATTGGAAAGGCGGATGCCACTGGCACGGAAGTGCGTTTTCACCCGTCACCAGACATTTTTTCAGACGTTGAATTTCATTACGACATTCTGGCCAAACGCCTGCGGGAACTGTCGTTCCTCAACCGCGGCGTAAAAATCCAGTTACAGGACGAGCGTGATAGCAAGCACGATGTGTTCGAGTACGAAGGCGGCATTGCCAGTTTTGTCGAGCATTTGAGTCAACGCAAGACGCCATTGCATCCGACGGTGATTCACTTCCTCACCAACGAACAGGAAGGCACCACCGTGGAAGTGGCCATGCAATGGACGGATTCCTACCAGGAAAGTGTGTTCTGTTTTACCAATAACATTCCGCAGAAAGACGGCGGCACCCATCTGGCCGGTTTTCGGGGCGCATTGACACGCACCATTAACAATTACCTGGACAAACACAACAGCAAAAAAATCCAGGTCACCGGTGATGACTGTCGTGAAGGCCTGGTGGCTGTGATTTCCGTCAAAACACCCGACCCCAAGTTTTCTTCACAGACCAAGGACAAACTGGTATCCAGCGAGATCAAATCCATCGTGGAATCAGGTGTCAGTGAAAAACTAAATGAATTTCTACTGGAAAACCCCAAGGAAGCCAAAGCCATTATTGACAAGGTGGTGGAAGCCTCCCGAGCCCGCGAAGCGGCTAGAAAAGCGCGCGAAATGACGCGTCGCAAGGGCGCTTTGGATATTGCGGGCTTGCCGGGAAAACTGGCCGATTGTCAGGAAAAAGACCCCAGCCTGTGTGAAATATTCCTGGTGGAGGGTGATTCCGCGGGCGGCTCGGCCAAGCAGGGACGGGATCGCAAGCACCAGGCCATTTTGCCCCTGAAAGGCAAAATCCTCAACGTGGAGAAAGCCCGTTTCGACAAGATGCTGGCTTCTGCAGAGGTGGGCACACTGATCACGGCCCTGGGTTGTGGTATCGGCAAGGACGATTTCGACCCGGACAAGTTGCGTTATCATCGCATTATCATCATGACCGATGCGGATGTGGATGGCTCACACATTCGCACCCTGTTGCTGACATTTTTCTATCGGCAGATGCCGGAACTGGTGGAGCGGGGCCATATTTACATTGGACAGCCGCCCTTGTACAAAATCAAACAGGGTAAACAGGAAAGTTACCTCAAAGACGACGCCGAGCTGAACCAGTACCTGTTGGCCCGAGCACTGGACAAGGCAGAACTGCATTATGCCCCGGGTGCACCGCCATTGACGGGCGAAGGCCTGGAAAAACTGGTGATGCACTACCTGCAGGTTAATGACATCATCAGAAGACTGGAACTGCATCACGATGTACGGGTCTTGCGTACCCTGATGGAGATGCCGGTTCTGGATGAAGACCAACTGACAGCCACGGGCAGTCTGGCAGACTGGGTAAGCACCGCCCAGGAAAAACTCAATCAGGGCATGAAAACCGGCGTTAACTGGAGCGTGCGGCATGAAAACAGCGCTTTGGCATTTACCAAAAGCGCCAATGGGCTGACCTATACCACCACATTACCCCTGGCTTTCTTCCAGTCGGCCGATTACCAGGCCATGAGCGCCTTGAACCAGCATGTCAGCGACTTGTTTGAAGCCGGGGCCTACCTGCGCAAGGGCGACAAGGAAATACCCGTTAAAAACCTGCAGGAGGCCGTGGAAAAACTGTTGAGCATGGCGCGCAAGGGCCTCACCATCCAGCGATTCAAGGGCCTGGGTGAAATGAACCCGGAGCAATTGTGGGAGACGACCATGAACCCGGAAACCCGACGGATGTTGCAAGTCACCATCGAGGATGCGGTCAAGGCGGATGAAGTGTTTTCCACCCTGATGGGCGATGTGGTGGAACCGCGTCGGGACTTTATAGAAAAAAATGCCTTGTACGCCACCAATATTGACGTGTAAAAGGAACAGAAAAATGACAGATAAAGTAATGGAAAAAATTGACCAGATGGTCAAGAGTCAGCCGGTGGTGCTGTTTATGAAAGGCACACCGCAAGCGCCCATGTGCGGTTTTTCTGCCAACACCGTGCGCATTTTGCGAGACGTCCTGGGCGAGGACTTTGCCACCGTCAATGTACTGGAAGATCAGTCCATCCGGGAAGGCATCAAGCAGTACGGGCAGTGGCCCACCATCCCGCAGCTTTATGTGGACAGTGAACTGGTGGGTGGAAACGATATTATTACAGAAATGTACAATACTGGCGAGTTGCATGAACTGCTTGGGCTGGCACCACCGGATCGCACGGCACCTGAAATCACCATCACCGATGAGGCCCGAAAACACATCGAATCCGGGCTCGAAGAACTGGGCGAGCAAGTGCTGTACCTGAATATTGATGATCAGTTCAACACCCGTTTCAGTGTGGAGCAACCCAAGGGCTATGAGATAGTGGCTGATGCCAATGGCATTCCCATCTACATGGATATCGGTACCGCCAAACGGGCAAATGGCATCGAAATCGACTGGGTGGATGATATCCAGGGCTCAGGTCTGGTAATTCGCAACCCGAATGAACCGGCACCGGTTAATCAACTCAGTGCCCAGGCGCTGAAACAAAGACTGGATGCGGGTGAGAACTTCAAAATTTATGACGTGCGATCCGAACAGCAAATGGCAGCTGGTACCGTTCCGGGCGCGCGCAGGCTGGACAAAAACAGCATTGCCGAAATCGAACAGATGCCCAAGGACACGCCACTGGTTTTCGTCTGCAACATGGGCAATACCAGCCAGGGTGCGGCAGAATTCTTTCGCAAGAAAGGCTTTAGCAATGTGCATAACCTGGCCGGAGGCATCGCTGCCTGGCAATCCTTGGGCGATTGACAGCCAATGAATGGACGGGTTCTGCAGCGCCTGATAAAAAAGAAAAAATGGCTGTTGTTGGTGCTGCTGCTGGCAGCTACCTGGCTGCTAAAGCAGAATAGCAACAGCTGGCCCTGGTCTAATCGGGTTGTCCCTGGCAGTAATGACGGTGCAATCGCTGCGCCTGCCAGCTGGCAAGACGGTCGCATGGTACGGGTACAGGGAACCGTGCTCAAGGTGCTTAAAACTGATAATCAGGGCAGTCGGCACCAGCGATGGTTGATGCAGGTACCGGGTCGCGACCACACGCTACTGGTGGCTCACAATATTGATCTGGCGCCGGTGGTACCCCTGCAGGCTGGAGATACCCTGGAAGTGTATGGCCAGTTTGAAAACAACGCCAAGGGCGGGCTGTTGCATTGGACTCACGCTGATCCCGCAGGCCGTCATGCCGGAGGGTGGATACGTCATAAAAACCGGGTTTATCATTAAGGCAGCTCTCGAAAGCTTCCTTAGCTACTCTGATCCAAGAAAACCAAAGCGCGACACAGCACAGGCAACCCGAGCATGTGGAAAAAAGAAATCAGCCTTGAACAACTCAACCAGTTTGCCACCACGGGACTGGCGCAATGCCTCAACATTCAGCTAACCCAATTGAATGCTGACAGCCTGTGTGCCAGCATGCCGGTGAAGGAATGCACCCGTCAGCCTTTTGGCCTGTTGCACGGTGGCGCCAGTGCTGCCCTGGCCGAGACCGTGGCCAGCATCGGCGCCTACCTCATGCTGGAAGAGGACCAGGAGGCCGTGGGGCTGGAACTCAACATTAACCACCTGCGGGCGCAACGTGAGGGCACAGTCCATGCCTGTGCCCGGCCAGTGCATGTGGGCAGACGCACCCAGGTTTGGGACATCGATATTCGTAATCAAGACGATAAACGCGTGGCCGTGGCTCGTTTGACAGTCAGTGTGATTCAGGCAGAAAACCATTGAAAAGTACGCTGCGTCTGATAGGCCGCGGCAGTGGCCTGTTGCTGATGTTGCTGGGCGTGCTGCCTGTGGTGTTGCTGAGCCTGGCCGTGTTGCGTCGCAGACAAAGCAGGGCGGGCTATGATCGTGTCGTGCGTGCCTGGTCCACTGCTTTGTTGAACGTGTTTGGCTTAACGGTGAGTCATGCGGGTCAGCCGGCCAGTGCGCCGGTTTTTCTGGTGGCCAATCACGTGTCCTGGCTGGATATCCCGGTCATTCATAGCAGGGTCACCGCCGGTTTTGTGGCCAAGGCAGAAATTGCCCGCTGGCCACTTTTGGGTTGGGTGGTCAAATGTGGGGAAACGGTTTTTCATCAGCGTGGACGGAGCGATTCGCGCCAACGCGTGTTGCAGGCCCTGCAACAACGGCTGAAAGAAGGGCGCAACGTGGCAGTCTTTCCCGAAGGGAAAACCACCGATGGGTCGGCACTGGGGCGCTTTCATCGCCAGCTGTTGCGGGCTGCTGTTGAAACACAAAGCCCCATTCAGCCGGTGGCCATTGAATACTGGAATCACCGCCAACAACGCCATCACGCCTTGCCTTTTCACGGGGGAGAAACATTTTTACATAACGTCTGGCGCTTGCTGAAAATGCCACCCGGTCGTGTTC
>WGBZ01000171.1 GCA_015494035.1 Lysobacterales bacterium
AATAGCAGGCTATTGGCAAGGACTTCAACACAGTTATCGGACATTTCAGGTGGGAGAAGCGAGTTCACGATTCGATCAGAGCTTTCCTAGAGTATGGCCAGCCAGACATCGCCCCTTGCGGCAACATTCCGGAACAGACATGAACCACCCCAACACCAGCAGTGAACAGTTCGATTACATTATCGTCGGTGCCGGTTCGGCCGGCTGCGTCCTGGCCAACCGGCTCTCGGCTGACCCGGGCACAAGCGTGCTGTTGCTGGAAGCCGGTGGCCGCGACTGGCACCCGTTTATCCACATGCCGGCCGGACTGGCCAAACTGGTCAACATCAAATCACTCAACTGGAATTACACCACCGAACCCGAGCCTCAGCTAAATAATCGCCGGCTGTACTGGCCGCGTGGCAAGGTGCTGGGCGGCTCCAGCTCCATCAATGCCATGTGCTATTGCCGCGGCCACCGGGCCGATTACGACCGCTGGCAGGCACTGGGCAATGAAGGCTGGGGCTTTGATGACATGCTGACGCACTTCAAGGCCACCGAGGCCAATGCACGCCCGGACATCGACGCCGAATATCACGGCACAAACGGCGACTTGAGCGTGGAAGACCTGCGCTATCACAATCCGCTTACAGACACGTTTCTGCAAGCCTGTGAGGAAACCGGCCTGCCGCGGACGGATGACTTTAACGGCCCGCACCAGCGCGGCTTTGGCCTGTATCAGGTCACGCAAAAAAATGGCGCGCGTCATTCCAGTGCCGCCGCATTTCTGAAACCGGCCATGGATCGCCCCAACCTTACCGTGTGGACACACGCGATGGCCGAAAAAATCCTGCTGGAAGACAGCGGCACAGGGCCACGAGCGGCGGGCGTGCACCTGAAACATCGCGGCAAGCCGGTGCTGGCCCGGGCCAACAAGGAAGTTATCCTGGCAGGTGGCGCACTCAACTCACCCCAGTTGCTGATGCTTTCGGGCATTGGCGAGGCGAATGAACTGGAAAAACACGGCATCACCCCCTGCGTCAATCTGCCGGGAGTGGGCAAAAACCTGCAAGACCACCTGGATGTCTGCCTGGTGCAGGGCTGCACCCAGCCCATCACCTACGACACCATCAATGATCTGAAGGTGGGTCTGCAGTACTACCTGCTGGGGCACCAGGGGCCGGGCGCGTCCAACGTGGCCGAGGCCGGCGGTTTCTGGCAAACCGAACTGGCCGAGGACGACCGGCCTGACGTACAGTTTCATTTTGTGCCGGCCATTCTCGATGATCATGGGCGCAACCGCATCAAGGGTTCGGGTTACACCCTGCATATGTGTTTTCTGCGCCCGCGCAGCCGCGGGCACCTGTCATTGGCTTCGGCCAACCCGGCTACGCCGGTTCGCATTCATGCCAACTACCTGTCCGATCCTTTTGATCTGGCCGTCATGAAAGCCGGTTTCAAACTGCAACGTCATATCTTTTCTGCCCCCGCTTTCGCCCCTTTCCGCGACACGGAAATCTTCCCCGGTGAAAGTGCACAGAGCGATGCCGACATTGAAGCCTTTATCCGCCAGAAAGCCGAAACCATTTACCACCCCGTGGGCACCTGCAAAATGGGTCAGGACGACATGGCTGTGGTGGATGCCCAACTGCGCGTGCATGGAGTCAGTGGCTTGCGGGTAGCCGATGCCTCCATCATGCCGACGCTGGTTTCAGGTAACACCAATGCCCCCACCATTGCCATTGCCAGCAAACTGGCGGAACTCCTAAGGAAGCGCTGATTGAATCTGGACGAAGCAGATTATGCCGGAAATGTTCGAGAACAAGGCGAAGTTCGCAGCCAATAGCGGGCTATTGGCAAGGGCTTCAACGTAGTTATCGGACATTTCAGGTATGAGAAGCGAGTTCACGATTCGATCAGAGGTTCCCTAGGAAGCTCTGATTGAATCTGGCGCGAGCAGATTGTCGTGAAAATTGTTCAGTTCAAGGCGCAAACCGCACGTAATAGCCGGCTATTGTGAAGGTTTGCAACACAGAAATGGACGATTTTACGCCATAAGATGCCGTGTCACGATTCAATCAGAGCTTCCTAAGCACCCTGGTTTGCGGGTGAAACGTGTACCAGGCAAACCAGTACGCCCGGCGCGGCTGCAGGGTGCCTTGCCCACCTTGTTCCGAGACCGTTACCTGCCCATCGGCGCTGCGTTTTATCTGCCAGGAGTGACCCGCCAGCTGAAAGTCCAGTTGGCCTTCCTTTTTTAACAGCGCCTCACTGACGGCCAGGGATTCATCGCCTTGCTCCAGCCCATACACCACCGCTTTGGGCGGTAGCTGTCGGTTAGTCTTGCCACCATACATGACACGATCACTGGCGCGATAGGCGGCGTACAAGTCTTTCAATTCGGCGCTGTCCGGCTCCAGCACCAGAGACTGTGGATGCGTCATGTGCCAGTTTTTCCATTCGGTCATCACCACCGGCACGCGGGTCAGGACCTGACCGCGCTCAGGCCCGGCAAAAGCCGTGCCGGTGATTTGTTGCCACAGGTTTTTGCCTTCGCGGTCATACATGATCAGATCGCTGCCATGCAACAGGCCGGAAACCCCGAAATGCCGTTCGCGGCCATTGACGCGGCGGTCAAACACCTCACCGGTGCCACACAACGGGCAGTAGGTCACGGCCACCGGTAAATCGTCCAGACGATCATTAACAATCTCGTGCCGTTGCAAAATCCGGGCCGGATAAACCCGTGTCTGGCCGGCGTGGCTGATGGCCAGCACCAGATCATCATCACGCAGGTAATCCACCGTGTTGGCACGCCGGAATCGCGGCGAGTCAATGGACGGTATGCAATCCACCCGCGGGCAGCCCTGCATCACAGTATCCAACGGATAGTCCATTTGCCCGGAGTCGGTGATACCGAAAAAGTCACGCAAGATGTGCATCCTTTCCGGGTTAGCAGGCTGTGGTGTATTCCCTGCCAACAGCGGGGCAGAAACCAGTACCGCAAGGGTCAGGCACGCAAGACGCCAGGCGCGAAGGGTCAATGGGTGAAAGGCATGTGACATGGCCGGTTTTCCTCCTTTGGGGTCGATTGGCTCACACTGGGACAGTTCCGGCAGCCATTCGATTGCATCTTTTGGCGGTTTTCGCCCTGGACACACAAAAGCCGACACAAGGCCGGCTTTTGTGTGAGGGCCTGTCATCCTGAGCGGCCCTCTCCCCTTGAACCAGGCATTACTCTTTCGTGTTGTCTTTCGTGTCGTCTGACATGTTGTGCCGCATAAAGGCAAAGCGGTCGGCAACCTCGTCAATGACCTTGTCGGTGGGCTTGCCCGCGCCATGTCCGGCCTTGGTGTCGATCCGAATCACGATCGGCTGGTCACCTTTCTGGGCATTCTGCAAGGCCGCGGCCAGCTTGAAGCTGTGGGCCGGGAAAACCCGATCGTCATGGTCGGCAGTGGTAATCATAATGGCCGGGTATTCCTTTTCCACCGCATTATGCACTGGCGAATATGCGCGCAAAGCGGCGAATTCTTCCGGGTTTTGCGGTGAGCCGTAATCGGACTCCCAGGCCCAGCCGATGGTGAACTTGTTGAAACGCAGCATATCCTGCACGCCCACTTCCGGCACACTGGCGGCAAACAGGTCCGGCCGTTGCATGACAGTAGCCGCAGCCAGCAAACCGCCATTACTGCGACCGTTGATGGCCAGTTTCTTCGGGTTGGTGTATTTTTCCCGGATCAGGTATTCCGCCGCGGCAATAAAATCATCAAACACGTTTTGCTTGCGGGTCTTGGTGCCGGCCTCGTGCCAGGCTTTGCCAAATTCACCCCCACCGCGCAAATTGGCCACGGCATACACACCGCCGTTATTCATCCAGACAATATTGGCCGGTGAAAAACGCGGCGTGATGGGGATATTGAAACCGCCATAGCCGTAAAGCAGGGTCGGGTTGTTGCCGTCCTTCTTGAGGCCTTTCTTGTAACTGATGAACATGGGCACACGGGTGCCATCCTTACTGGTGTACCACACCTGTTCGGTGGTGTAATCATCAGGGTTGAAGGCCACCTTGGGTTGCTTTAACAGCTGCGACTGGTTTTTCTCCACGTCATAGCGGTACACCGTGGTGGGGGTGTAGAAGTTGTTAAAGGTGTAGAAGGTCTCGGTGTCATTCTGCTTGCCGGAAAAGCCGGAAACCGAGCCAATGCCAGGCAGTGTGACTTCACCCAGATCATTGCCGTTCAGGTCGAACCGTTTGACTTTGCTGTAGGCGTTATCCAGGTAGGACACCAGCAACTTGTTGCCCACCAGACTGGCCGAGCGCAAGGTCGCTTTGGGGTTGTTTGGCACAATTTCCACGTGCTGCTGCGGGGCCTTGGCATTGATCTTGATAATGCGGTAATTGTCGGCGTTTTCATCCGTGACAAAATACAAGTCATCGCCCTGATTGCCAATAAACTGGTAGCTGTTTTCAAACTCCGGGGTCAGCGGTTTGAACGGTTCATCGCTGCCCAATCGCTTGAAAAGAATCAGGTTGCGTTCGTCGGTGCCTTTCCAGACTGGCAATAGCAGGAAACGCCCGTCTTCGGTGACAATATTGCCAAAACCCCATTC
Organism: Lysobacterales bacterium; assembly: GCA_015494035.1. GTDB lineage: Bacteria > Pseudomonadota > Gammaproteobacteria > Xanthomonadales > Marinicellaceae > S144-45. Next base: position 4,594 of record WGBZ01000171.1, read on the forward strand.
CTTATGATCGGGCCGCTGATAAATCAGGGTGTCCTGAGACTGGTCGGTGCCCAGTTTGTGAAAGTAAACCTTCTGGTTGTAATTGACGGCTTTCAGCTCATTTTCGTCCTTGGGTTCGTCGTAACGGGCATAGAAAAATCCGGACTCATCCGGCAACCAGGCCGGAGCAGAAAACTTGACCCAGTGCAGTTCGTCGTCTGTGTCCTTGCCGGTGGCCACATCGCGCACCTTCCACGTACGCCAGTCCGAGCCGCCTTCGGAAATGCCATAGGCCATGTAGCGACCTTTGGGCGAAAATTCCACACCGGCCACCGAAGCGGTCTGGTCTTCGGACAAAGTGTTGGGGTCGATGAGCACACGGCCTTCCTGGTTCAGGTCATCGGTCACGTACAACACGGCCTGGTTCTGCAGGCCGTCATTTTTCCAGTAGGCGTACTGCTGGCCCACTTTTTCCGGCGCACTGACGCGTTCGTAGTCCCAGATGGCTTTCAACTGCTGGCGGAATTGCTCGCGTTCCGGCACGTTTTTGAAATAATCCTCGGTGAAAGCCACTTGGCGTTTGACCCAGTCGCGGGTTTCCTCACTGTCGAGGTTTTCCAGCCAGCGATAGGGGTCAGCCACCTTGACGCCGTTGTAGTCGTCCACCACATCCAGCTGTTTGCTTTGCGGGTAAATCAAGTTTTTCATGCCGTGACCGGTGGTTGGCTTGCTGGTTTCTGTCATGGGCACGGTGTCAACTTTGAGGGGCTGGGCCGTTTTTTCCATGGAGGTTTTATCCGTGTTATCCATTGTGTTTGTGCTGTTCGTGGTGCCTGTGTCAGGGGAAGTACCGCATCCGCCAAGGGCGAAGGCCAGCGCGGCGGTGAGTGAGATGGCAAGTCTGTTCATGAGTGTCTCCGTGTCAGTGTCAGGACTAAAAGGGGTATCAGCCTGGGAGCAATTAATGGTGTGGGGTGTCGCAACGCGGTTCCATGTCCGGATTTTCCACCTGCAGTGTGTAATGGTCAATGCCAAAACGCTCTCTGAGCAGGTCACGCATGGCCTCCCACACCGACGGCCATTGTTGCAGGTCATCCACCACCACGTGCGCCGTCAGTGAGGCCTGAGAAGAAGTCAATGACCACAGGTGCAAATCGTGAATACCGCGCACGCCGGGCACGGCTGCCATGGCTTGTTGCACTTCTTCCGGCGACAGGTCCAGCGGCACGCCGTCCATCAACGCGTGAATGGCTTCGCGCAGCAGGCGGATGGTGGAATAGAGAATCAGCAGGCTGATAAAAATGGACAGAATGGGGTCTATCTTGACCCAGCCGGTGAGTGAAATCACCAGTCCGGAAATAATCGCCGCCACCGAACCCAAGAGGTCTCCCATCACATGTAGCATGGCGCCACGCGTGTTGACGTTTTTCTCGCCCCGGCTCAGTATCCAGGCCACCAGCAGGTTGATGAGCAGCCCAATGACTGCCACGGCAGTCACCACATGACCTTCCACAGGCTCGGGTGAAAGCAGTCGCACCACCGATTCCACTACGATGTAGGCCACCAGCACCAGCATAATGACGGAATTCAGCAAAGCGGCGAGGAATTCCACCCGCCCGAGGCCAAAACTGTGGGTGCGGGTGGCGCCGCGATTGGCCAGCCAGGCCGCCACGGCCGCAATCCCCAGGGCAAAGGAATCGGTGATCATGTGGCCCGCATCGCCCATCAGCGCCAGTGAATTGGCCAGCCAGCCAGCCACCGCTTCCACCAGGGCAAAAACCGTCGTCAGCCCCAGGGCCATAAACAGCGTTTTTCCCGTACTGCGGGGGTGATGATGGTGGTCGTGACTGGCACTCATGGACTAGGCCCTCATCAACTAACCGTGGGGCAAATGGGCAACAAACTTGGCGATACCGTCCAGAAACATCTGCACCGATATGGCCACCAGCACCATGCCCATCAGCCGCTCAATGGCGATCATGCCGCGTTTGCCCAGAAATTTCTGCAAGGCCGTGGCGGAAAACAGAATAATCGCAGAAGCCAGCCAGGCAATAAACAGCGCAATGGCCCAGTCAGTGAGCCTGTCCGGGTACTGGTTGGCCAACAGGATAAGGGTGGCCAGAATCGATGGCCCGGCCACCAGCGGTATGGCCAAAGGCACCAAAAACGGTTCGCCCTCAATGTCTTCATCGCCATAGGATTTGGTGGCCGGAAAGATCATCCGCAAGGCAATGATAAAGAGGATAATGGCCCCGGCCAGGTTGACCGCTTCCTGTTTCAGATCCAGCAAGCTGAGGAATTTCTGGCCAAAGAAAAGAAAAAGGTAAAGAATCACCAGCGCCAGCAGCAGCTCGCGCGCCAATACCTTGTAGCGGCGTTGGCTTTTTTGCAGGTAGGAAAGAAAAATCGGGATATTGCCCAGCGGATCCAGAATCAGAAAAAGCAGAATGGTGGCTGAAATAATATCCATCAATCAGTCTTTGCTGGCAAAGGGCCAGATGATGTTCTTGAACGTCATGGCCGGATCCTTGAGCTGGATTTTTCCTGTCTGCAGATAGTCATGTTGCGGAAAATTCAATGCCAGCACCTTGCGCGCATCCGCTGCCAGTTGAGGCTCGTCCAGGTGATTGTAGGCTTCCACAAGAATGGCCAGCGCATCGCCCACCGCCGGTGTGCCCTGGAATGATTCCACCACAAACTTGGCGCGATTGGCCGCCCCCACCCAGGCTCCACGGCGCAAATAGTATTTTGCCACGCGGTTTTCCGCATTGGCGAGCTGATTTTTCAGGTACAGCATGCGTTGCCTGGCATCGGTGGCGTAAGGACTGTCGGGGTATTTTTCCAGAAAATCCTTAAAGGCCAGAAACGCCAGCTGAATGTCTTCCTGGTTACGGTCGGCCGCGGAATCGGGGTTGATGCGCTGAAACAGCCCACGGCTGCTATCGAAGTAAACCATGCCCTTGAGGTAGTGGGCAAAATCCAGATTGGGGTGTGCCGGGTAGTTGCGCATGAAGCGGTCGAGAGTGGAAATGGCCAGGTCCTTGTCGTAGGACTTGTAATAGGCGTAAGCCAGGTCCAGGGCAGCCTGCTCGGCGTATTTCCCGAAAGGATACTGCGAGCGCAGGTTCTTCAGGTACAGGATGGCCTGATCCCACAGCTGCAGTTGCATGGCACGGTTGGCCTGCTGATACAGCTGCTCGGCGGTGTAGCGCGAGGCCCGCAAGTCCCTGTCTTCATCTTTCTTCTTGTTGCCACGACAGCCGCCCAGCGACACCAGCAAACTGGCCGCAGCCAGCAACACAATCAATTTTTTCATTCGAATCATCATCCCGTAAAACCCGCCCATAATACTGTAAAATCCGGCCATGAACCAGAACAAACCGCCGCAAATCCAACAAAGCTTCAACGTGCCCGCACACAGCCACGGTCAACGCATAGACCAGTTTCTGGCCAGCGAGTTTCCGGAACATTCGCGCGGCGCCATCCAGCAGTGGATTGAAGCCGGCCAGGTGCTGCTCAATGGCCACCCCACCCGAGCCAAAACACGGCTCAAGGGATTCGAGCGCATTGACGTGGATGTCACCTTGCCCGAACACAGCGAAGACCAGCCACAGGACATGAATCTGGACGTGGTTTTTTCCGATAAACACCTGTTTGTGATCAACAAACCGGCCGGCCTGGTGGTGCATCCAGCCGCCGGCAACCCCGACCGGACACTGCTCAACGGCCTGCTGTTTCTGGACGATAATCAACGCCTGCTGCCGCGGGCTGGCATTGTGCACCGGCTAGACAAGGACACCAGCGGCTTGATGGTGGTGGCGCGCACGCCCGAGGCATACAATTCGCTGGTGGATCAGCTCAAGCAACGCAGCGTCAAACGCCAGTACCTGGCCATCGCCAAAGGCCGTATCCGCCAGCCCGGCCGCATCGACAAGCCCATTGGCCGGCACAAGACCCAACGCACCAAAATGGCCGTGGTGGTGGGAGGCAAGCCGGCGGTGACCCATTACCAGCCCATCGAACAATTCCGCCATTACACCGCCTGCAAGGTGGACCTGGAAACCGGTCGCACCCACCAGATTCGCGTGCACTTCAACGACATGAACCACCCGCTGGTGGGTGACCCGGTATATGGCAACCCCAAACGCGTGGACCCGGAAGTGGACGAGGAACTCAAGGACATCATTCGCGAATTCCCACGCCAGGCCTTGCATGCCAAGGCACTGAGTTTTATGCACCCGCACAGCAACCAGCCGATGAAATTCTCCGCCCCGGTGCCCGATGACATGGACGACCTGCTGCATGACTTGCGCGAACTGAATGCCCTACTGCCTGAAAACGAAGAGGAAACGCACCGCCCCGGCGACAGCGAAATTGATGGTGATTGGGACGTTTTCTACGAGGAATGATTTATCAGGGAACAGCCAGCAACCACACTTCGTTCACTACTGAAGCTGACTTCCTGATTCGAGCTTGAGCTTCGGTGAGTGCCTAAGGGAAGCTCTGATTGAATCTGGACGAAGCAGCTTATGCCGGAAATGTTCGAGAACAAGACGGAGTTCGCAGCCAATAACAGGCTATTGGCAAGGGCTTCAACGCCGTTATCGGATATTCCAGGTGTGAGAAGCGAGTTCACGATTCGATCAGAGCTTCCCTATATAGGGAAGCTCTCATGTCCAAAATAAACCAACACTACGACTGATTGCCTGCAGTCGGCGCTTCGCAGTCGAGGGTGATGAAGTCGGGTTGCCGGGTGACGGATTACTTTCAGGTAATCGACACTTCAATCTTCCGTCCCAACGCCATTGCAAATTTTTCCAGCGTAGAAAGCTTGATATCTTCGGCATGGTTCTCAATCCTGGAAATAGCGGATTTTTTTGTTTTCAACCGTGCTGCTATTTCCTCTTGAGTCAAGCCAGAGTCCTCCCGAGCCTGCTTCAATAAAGCCCCAATTTTGAATGCCTGATAGCCCTCTTCATACCCTGCATCAAACTCAGGGTCATTGGCTCTTCGGCCAGACACATATTTTTTTAGGTCACTCATGACTTGTTCCTCCTTCCGAGGTAATCTCTCTTTCTGTTTTCCGCAAGCTGGATTTCTTTTCTGGGTGTTTTCTGCGTTTTCTTTTGAAAACCATGATTCAGAATGATCAGATTCTCACCGTCCAGAAAACCAAGCAGTCGAAATATGTTATTCCCTACTTGCACTCTGACTTCCCACAGGTCATCGGTGTTTTTCAATTTCCGGAAGTATTGAGCCGGAACAAGTTCCATTTCTTCAATAAGCCGGAGCACCCAGGTGATTTTTTGGGCCTGTTTCCCCGACAGGGAATCCAAAAACTCCACCACGGGGCAAGCCCCTGAATCAACCCGATAGAAACGAACTTCCCTCATTGGTTGATGTTAACACACATGTTAACTATCGGCCAGGGAATATTTAAGGGGTTCTTGCATTGCTGGCCATGAAGCACTTCACCGGGCATCTGTGAATTTCCTCTTTTTTCCTCTTTAAGGAAGCCCTGATTGAATCTGGCGCGAGATGATTGTCGTGAAAAATTGTTCAGTTCAAGCCGCAAACCGCACGCAATAGCCAGCTATTGTGAAGGTTTGCAACGCAGAAATGGATGATTTTACGCCCCAAGATACCGTGTCACGATTCAATCAGGGCTTCCTTTAAAGAACTACGCTAAATCAATCACCCAACGGCACTTGCAAGCCCAGGGTGAACTGGCCATCGCCCCAGCCATTTTGTCCAGGCAAGCCGGTGTCGTTAAAGTCCATGCGCAGGCGGGCTTCGGCACGCAGGCGCACGTTGTCGCCCAGCAGGTACCAGCTGCCGCCCACGGCAACATTGAATACGCCATTATTGCCCCTGTCCTGTGGGGAACGGTGG
>WGBZ01000172.1 GCA_015494035.1 Lysobacterales bacterium
CCATCTCCCAGTCCGGAGAAACCGCCGACTCCCTGGCGGCATTGCGCTTTGCAAAAGACAATGGCTACCTGGCTACGCTGGCGGTCTGCAATGTCGCCAACAGCTCGCTGGATAGGGAAAGCGACATCACCCTCATGACCCGTGCCGGGCCGGAAATTGGCGTGGCTTCCACCAAGGCGCTCACCACTCAGTTGGCAGTGCTGGCCATGTTCACTCTCAAAATGGCCCAGCTCAATGGCCTGCCTTCGCAACGGCAGAAAGCGTTGTTGCAACAGTTGCTAGGGTTGCCGGAAAAACTGGCCCTGGCACTGCAACTGGATCCGGCCATTCAGTCCATTGCTGAAAAAGTCGTCACGCGCGATCACGCCCTGTTTCTGGGTCGGGGTCGCCATTACCCCATTGCCATGGAAGGTGCACTCAAACTCAAGGAAATTTCCTATATTCATGCCGAAGCCTATCCCGCCGGAGAACTCAAACATGGCCCGCTGGCGCTGGTGGACGAAGACATGCCGGTGATTGCCGTGTGCCCCAATGATGAGCTGCTGGAAAAACTCAAATCCAATATCGAAGAGGTGCGCGCCCGGGGCGGAGAGCTTTATGTGTTTGTGGACCACACCGGCGATCACGGCCTGGAAGGCGCCACCAATCAGCTGATTGCGCTGGAAGCCAGTGGCGAATTCACCTCGCCCATCGTCTTTAATGTGCCCTTGCAATTGCTGGCCTATCACGTGGCCGTGTTGCGTGGCACGGACGTGGACCAGCCGCGCAACCTGGCCAAATCGGTGACTGTGGAATGAACAAGACGGTACTTTACAGCCTCGAACAGGTGTTGTTGTCCAGTGAGCGCACGGCCCTGGCCTGGACACGCACCAGCACCGCCTTGATGGCCTTTGGCTTTGTGATCGAAAAGTTTGGCCTGGATGTCATGGGCATCCACGTCAAAACCGAAGCCTTTCGCTATTCCATGCTGCTGGGCGTGTTTTTCATTCTGCTGGGTGCGGCCGTAGCCTTTTTTGCCATCTACCAGTATCAGGTGATTCTGGCCAGTGTCAAAGCCAGCACATTGCCCAAGGGTTATTCCACGCGCACGGTGCAGATCATCAATTTTACGGTGGGTGTTTTTGGCTTGCTGCTGGCTGTGGGCATTCTTTTTGGCTTGCAATAACCACCGGGAGAACACACAGCATGGATGACGCCACTCGCCAGAAACTCAAGCACAAACTCAGCCCACAACAATACCATGTGGTGGTGGAAAAAGGCACCGAACCGCCGTTTTCCGGTGTTTGGAACGCCCATTTCCAGCCCGGGCGCTACCGCTGCGTGGCCTGCGGCGAGCCGCTTTTTACTTCCCAAAGCAAGTTTGATGCCGGCTGTGGTTGGCCCAGTTTTGACCGCGCCTTGCCCGGTGCCGTTGCCACTTGCGAAGACAACAGCCTGGGCATGCGGCGGACTGAAATCACCTGCGCCAACTGCGGCGCGCATCTGGGGCATGTGTTCAACGACGGGCCGACCGAGACCGGCGTCCGGCATTGCGTCAACTCCCTGTCGCTGGACTTTGAACCCGGGGACGAGGCATGAATGGCGCAGGCATCACGCGTTGTCCGTGGGCCTGTCAGACCCCCATTGAGCGTGACTACCACGACAACGAATGGGGCGTGCCGTTGCATGATGACCAACGCTGGTTCGAGGCCATCGTACTGGACGGTGCCCAGGCCGGCCTCAGCTGGTTGACCATCCTGAAGAAGCGCGATGCTTACCGGCAGGCTTTCGATGGCTTTGACCCGCACAAGGTGGCCAGCTACGACGAGCGCAAAGTGGCCGAACTGCTGACCAACCCGGGCATCGTGCGCAACCGGCTGAAAATTCATTCGGCGATCAAAAACGCCCGCGCCTTTCTGGCCATTCAGGACAAGCATGGCCGCTTTGACGACTGGATCTGGCGTTATGTGGATGGCCAGCCCATCGTTAACCGCTATCGGTGCGCCAGCGATGTGCCAGCACAAACCGCATTGTCACAACGCATCAGCAAAGACCTCAAAAAACGTGGCTTCAGTTTTGTCGGGCCGACCATCGTCTATGCCCTTATGCAGGCCACCGGGTTAGTCAATGATCACCTGCTTAGTTGCTTTTGTCATCCAGAGAACCATTCATGAAATCGCTCATGAAAGCACAGATGAAAGCCATTCGTGTCCTGGCGTGTTGCTTGCTGTGCGTTGTGTTTTCACCGGCGTGGGCGCAATCACTCAATCCGGAACACCGGCTGGAAGATCCGCGCTGGTACTGGAACCTCAACTACGGTGTGGTGGTGCCGGACGATTCCCTGCAGGCGAACGACGCCACGCTGGTGGATGTGCGCATTGGCAAGCCAGTCAACGGCAAATGGACGGTGGAGATGGAATACTTCCGGGACCGTTACGATTTTGACATTGACTACGGCCTGACCCATCGCGGCATCGGCATCAATTTCCTGCAAATGAATTACGAGCCGTCCTGGAACCCGTATTTTTTGCTTGGCATTGGCCTGATTCACCACCGTTCCCCACAGGACAGGGGCAATAATGGCGTATTCAATGTTGCCG
>WGBZ01000173.1 GCA_015494035.1 Lysobacterales bacterium
GCGCCTGCCAGCTTGTGATCATGGCGCGGGTTTTCGGGTTGGCGTGGCGTGGCAGCATCACCAGCCGCCGGGCCAGCCGGGCCGGAAGGGTATCCGGCAAGGGTGTGACTGTTTGTGAAACGGCGTGGTAATGCTTGAGTTGGTTCACCCGCGTGGCTTGTTGAACGTGCAGGTCGGGCATTAGAAAGGCGGTTTCGGGCACGCGGAAGGGGTAATCCAGCACGGGCAGAAAATGCTGGCCGTGGGGCTCCAGTTCAATGTCGTAGGCCACTTGTGCCTGCGGGTCCACCAGCGGTGGTGGTCGGCGGGCAAAGGTGTATTCAATGGCGCGCCAGGTGGTGCCATCAAAAGACTCAAGCACCGGGCCGCGCCAGTAGAGTTGCGCCGCATCAGGGCGTTTGTCCGCGAAGTTAATGCGCATGGCCGGGCTGTCGTCCATAAACAACTCGGCAATGGAGCCGGGGCTCATGCTGTCACCCAGGCCGGTTTTGCCCTGACCAAACATTTCCGGCGAGCCCCAAAGCGGCGAGGCAAGGCGGGGAAAGAACAGAAACAGGGCAGCGGCCACTGGCACGGCCAGCAGCAGGTAACGCAGGGCCTGAGACAGGATTTTTGGGACGAACCAGCTCTTGGGGCCGTGGCACTGATTGAGGCACAGCAGCGCGTAGGTCAAGGTGGCGACGGTGAGAAACAGCCAGGGCAACAACACCATGTCCTGGCCATAGAAGAAACGGGTCATGACCAGAAAAAAGCCCAGCGCGATCAGCACCCAGGCATCCCGGCGCCTTTGGCTTTCCAGGGTTTTGAGGACTGCCATGCTGGCCAGAATAGTGATGGCAATTTCCCGGTTCAGACCGTGACCGGCGGACACGCCAATAGCCAACAACACTGCGCTGGTCACCAGCAGCACCTGCCAGCGCGGCAGGGGCTTTTCCAGTGAGCGCAATCGCCACAACAACACCACGGCAGCCACTGGCCAGAACCACGTCGGCAGGTTGCTCCAGTGGGGCACAATGGCCAGGGCGATGCCCAGCAGCAGCCACAGCATCTGGGGTGCGGTGAGTGCCATGCCGGTGCCACTGTTGGGGTTTTTGCCAGTGGCTCCTCGACCTCGCCTTGATCGCTTCAGCAATGAACTCATGCTTTCAGTCCGTAGGTGGCCAGGGCCCTGAGGCAGTGGTGCCGGTGGCCTTGCCCCTGACCGTAGCCGGAGTCAAAACCCGGCAGATTCAGGCGGTAATTCAGCCCCGCGTCGTCGGCTTTCATGACCCAGGCGGTGAGGCGTGAAATGGCCGTTTCCACGGGCAGGTGCTGCACCTGCGACCAGTCAAAGGTGATGCGTTCACCACTGTTGCTGTGGTATTCCCGGCTGACCAGATCGTGTATCTGCGCGCTGCGTTTCCAGGCCACCAGCCGCAACGGGTCACCATACTGGTAGGGCCTGACACCATCAAAATCATCGCCGGTGGTGTGGTGCCAGGTGAAGCCCTGGCCGTCCTGGCCGACGATCCATGCAGGCGGTCTGGTTTCGGGCCGGGGGTAGACCAGAATCCGTTCATCGGGCCGGGCATACACCCAGGCGGTAAACAGGCCTGCCGGGTGCTGTGTGTGGATTTTCAGACGCGGCAGTTGCGTCCAGCCGCGCCGGGTGGTGGGCAGGGGCAGGGGAATGTCCGTGCCATCGGCTTTAATGCGATGGCTGCCGGGGGATTCGTTTATGGGCTGTTTTTTGAGCTTTTGCTTTTTTCCCACAGGCGACCAGCGCAGCTGGATGCCCGGACGGCTCTCCGGGGCAGTGAGTTTCAGGTGCACACAGGCGTTGTCACCGGCGTGAACCGGCTCGGCCCGCAGGCCGACGAGACGGATATTGAGCAGGTTCAGAAAAGTCGCCAGCAGCAGCACCTGCGCCAATCCCATGACCCAGAAAGTCAACATCAGGCCCATGTTGTTGTTGAAATTGAGGCTGGCGACCAGCATCAGCATGAGACTGAAACCAAAAAACAGCCCGGCGGCGGTGGGCAGGATAAAAATGCGTCGCCAGTGAGCGTGAATGGGCAGGCTTTCACGAGTGTTCAACGAGCTGAGTCCGGGGAAAAGACGCCGCAACAGGCGCGTGTTGGCGGCGTTGTTTGAGCCAGTGATGGCCTTGGTGACTGTGCCTTGGTCCGGCATAAGGCCTGAATCAGCGCAGTGGGGTGTTGTGCAGGATGCCCCGGGCCAGCTGTTCACCCTTGTGTTGGCCGCTGCGGCTGGCCAGTCGATGACGTGCCACTGGCACAAAGGCGTCCTGCACGTCTTCCGGCACCAGGTAATGGCGCTGATCGAGAAATGCCAGCGCCTGGGCGACGCGAAACAGGGCCAGGCCGGCGCGTGGGGACAAACCGGTGATGATGTCGCTGTGTTCACGGCTGGCCAGCAGCAGATCCTGCAGGTAATCCACCAGTGTTTCTTCGGCGTGGACTTTCGCTGCCAGTTGTTGAGCGGCCAGCAAGTCGGTGCCGTTTAGCACCGGTTCCAGTGGCTGCTTCATGGCCTGCAGGTGCTCGGGTTGATACAGCCGTTTCTCGGCTGCCCGGCTGGGGTAGCCAAGGCTGATGCTGAGGCTGAAGCGGTCAAGCTGGGAGTCGGGCAGGGGAAAGGTACCGGATTCATCCAGCGGGTTTTGCGTGCCAATGACAAAAAACGGCTTTTGCAGTGGCCAGGTGCTGCCGTCCACGCTCACCTGCCGTTCCGCCATGGCTTCCAGCAGGGCACTCTGGGTGCGCGGCGTGCCGCGATTCAGCTCATCGGCCAGCAGCAACTGGGTAAAAATCGGACCTTTGTGAAAAACAAACTGTTCGGTTTCACGGTGATAAATTGAAACGCCGAGAATGTCGCTGGGCAACATATCGCTGGTGAACTGGATGCGCTTGTGATCCAGCCCCAGGGCTTGGGCCATGGCCAGCGCCAGCGTGGTTTTGCCCAGGCCGGGGCGGTCTTCGATGAGCAAATGGCCTTCGGCCAGCAGGCAGGCAAAGGCCAGCCGGATTTGTGGCTGTTTGTCGAACAGCTTTTTGCTGACAGCCTCAACCGCCTGTTTCAGTCGGGTGCTGGTTTCGCTGGCCGATTCAGTGTTTGCCCCGCTCTGGACAGAGGGGCCGTGAATGTCTTGCCGCATGGAGTCAGGTGAGGGCGGGTTTTGCTGGCTGGAATGGGTCATGGTGTTCTATTCGGCTGGTGGCACTGGGTTAACGTGTTTTCTTCGTTTTGCTTGGTGTTCCGACCCGCCGCATCTATCCGGTGAGCTCATGCCATGCAGAAGATTGTCTTCAACTGTTCAGGGGATTGACCCCAAGCCGGCGCAAAAAATCACACAAACGGATCAGGGGCAGGCCTTGCAA
>WGBZ01000174.1 GCA_015494035.1 Lysobacterales bacterium
GAGATGTGTATAAGAGACAGGTCCAGAGTCCGGTTTTCGCCGGTGAAATGCTTTTCAATCACCGCCAGTAAATCGGCAATGCCTTCTCCGCTGTGGGCGGAAACAAAAACCCGCGGCAATTCGCCTTCTCCGTTTTCGAGCTGGCCCGGCGTGTGGCCGGTCAGGTCAATCTTGTTCATGACTTCCAGGGTCGGGATATTTTCGGCGCCAATTTCCCGCAGCACGGCCTTGACCTGCTGAATGTGTTCCAGCCGGTCGGGGTCGCTGTGGTCGATCACATGCAGCAGCAGGTCGGCATCGCGGGCTTCCTGCAAGGTAGCGCGAAAGGCAGCCACCAGTTCATGCGGCAGATCACGCACAAAGCCAACGGTGTCGCTGATGACCAGTTCCTTGCCCTGAATGCCGGGTAGTTGCCGCACGGTGGGATCAAGGGTGGCAAACAGCTGGTCGGCCTGATACACCCGGGCGTCGGTGAGCCGGTTGAACAGGGTGGACTTGCCGGCGTTGGTGTAACCCACCAGCGCCACGCTGCCGGTGCCTCGGCGCTGCCGTTGGCGGCGGCCCTGCTCGCGTTGCCTGAGAACAGATTCCAGCCGCTTTCGCAGCGACTTGACCCGCACAGCCAGCAGCCGGCGGTCGGTTTCCAGCTGGGTTTCGCCCGGGCCGCGCAGGCCGATGCCGCCTTTTTGCCGTTCCAGGTGAGTCCAGCCGCGCACCAGGCGGGTGGACAGGTGCCGCAACTGCGCCAGTTCCACCTGCAGCTTGCCTTCGTGAGAACGTGCCCGCTGGGAGAAAATATCCAGAATCAGGCCGGTTCGATCCAGCACCCGGCACTGGATGACTTTTTCCAGGTTGCGCTCCTGAATGGGTGACAATGGTGCGTCCACCAGCACCAGATCGGCATCCAGTTCCCGAATGCGATCGGCCAGTTCGTCGGCCTTGCCCGAGCCGATGTAATAACGGGCATCGGGCGTTTTGCGGGTGGTGGTGAGTACGTCCAGCACTTCGGCGCCGGCGGAGCGGGCCAGTTCGGTAAATTCCTGCAGCTCGGCCTTGTCGATGTGACGGCCTTCACGTGGGCACACCAGAATGGCCCGGTCGCCCCGTTGGTTGCGTTCAAACACGTGCGATCATTCCTTGCTGGTGGCCGCGGCTGTACTGGGTCGCCGGGGTGTGGCCGCTTCAGTCATCGCTTTCCAGGTTATGGGTGCTGACGTTGCGTGACGGCACGATGGTGGAAATGGCGTGCTTGTAAACCATCTGGTTAATGTTGTTGTTGAGCACAATGACGAATTGGTCAAAGGACTCGATGGTGCCTTGCAGTTTGATGCCGTTGACCAGAAAAATGGCCACCGGGATGCGCTCTTTTCTCAGTGTGTTCAGAAAAGGTTCTTGCAGTGAATGTGCTTTTGCCATGGTGCGCTCTCGTTTTATTATTGTTGGTTTTTTATTGCTGAATCCGAGGCGGTTAGATGCCTGCCAGACGCAATGGTTCAGGCAGAATCCAGCCTCGTCGGTCTATTATAGCGCACCCCTTGCCCTGACGCGGCTTTTCAGCGTGTCGGCTCGCCAATCGCCAGCCAGTAGCACTGGCGTTTTCCGTCGTGCTGGCAGCCCAGCAGGCGATGGCCAAAGCGCAGGCACCAGGCTTCCAGGTCCAGTCCGGTGTGCTCATCGGTGCTAATCACCTGCAGCACCTGGCCTGGGGTCAGCCCTTTGGCGGCCTGTCGGGTCAGCAACAGTGGCACGGGGCAGTCGAGGCCGGTGGCATCCACCACCTGGTCGGCAGCCGGCATGGCCGGTTTTTTGTGGGGGTTATCAGGCATGGGCCTATGGTAGCAAATTCACCGCGCCGGGGAATACGTAGTGATGCCGAGAACGTCGGTGGATAAACGCCAGTGCATGAAAAGCCAGCCCCGGCGGCGCACAACGGGGGTAAAATGCGCGGCTATGAACACGACAAAACGAATCCATGTGCTGGGTATCTGCGGCACATTTATGGGTGGGGTGGCCGCCCTGGCGCGCGAGGCGGGTTTTGCCGTCAGTGGTCAGGACCGCAACGTCTATCCCCCCATGAGCACGCAACTGGAACGCCTGGGCATCGCCATGCACAGCGGTTACGACGATGCGCCACTGCGCGCCATTTTCGAAAATCGCGATGGCGGCGAGGAAAACACCACAGTGTTGGTGGGCAATGTCATGACCCGCGGCATGCCGGTGGTTGAAACCCTGCTGGATGGCCGATACCCCTACACCTCCGGCCCCCAGTGGCTGGGTGAGCAGGTGCTGCGCCAGCGACGCGTGGCCGCTGTGGCAGGCACGCACGGCAAGACCAGCACCGCTTCCATGCTGGCATGGATTCTGGACTTTGCCGGCAAACGGACGGGGTTCCTGATTGGCGGCGTGCCGCAAAACTTTGGCATTTCCGCCCGGCTGGGTGAGGGCGAGGCATTTGTTATCGAGGCCGATGAGTACGATTCGGCGTTCTTCGACAAGCGCAGCAAGTTCCTGCACTACCACGGTGAGGTGGTCATTCTCAACAACCTGGAATACGACCACGCCGATATTTTTCCGGACCTGGAAGCCATCAAAACCCAGTTTCATCACCTGGTGCGCACGGTGCCGGCCAGCGGCCGCCTGATCGTCAACGGCCAGGACGAAAACCTCAAGGAGGTGCTGGCGCGCGGTTACTGGACGCCGGTCACTACCTTTGGTGATCGACCCGGGTTTGACCTGTGGGGCGAGGCGCTAAACCCCCAGGCCAGTCACATTCGTCTGCATCGGGACGGACACCAGGCAGACATTCGCTGGCGCAACAGTGGCCAGCACAACCTGCTCAATGCCTGTGCCGCAGTCGCGGCCGCGGCCGAATACGGTGTCTCCTTGACTGAATCGGCGGCCGCCTTAAGTGCTTTTTCCGGGGCCAGACGGCGCATGGAATATGTTGGCCAGGGCGGCGGCATTAGTGTCTATGATGATTTTGCCCACCACCCCACCGCCATTGCCAGCACCCTGGCCGGGGCCAAAAAAGCCCTGGCCGCCGAAGCCGGAGATGGCCGCTTGCTGGCGGTGTTCGAGCCGCGCAGCAACTCCATGCGTGCCGGTGTGCACGCCGCGGCCGTGCCCGAGGCACTGGCCCAGGCCGATGCCGCCTTTGTGCTGATGGCCCCCAATTTAACCTGGGCCCCCAGCGCCCGTGCGGCCTTGCAACGCCCGTCCATTGCACTGGCTGGCACCGTGACGGAACTGCTGCAAAAACTGCAGGCCGAAGCCCGCCCCGGCGACACCGTGGTGTTTATGAGCAACGGCAGTTTCGACAACGCCCCGCGGCGGTTTCTGCAGCAACTGCAAACGGCACAAGCCGGTAATGGCCCGGAGGTGGAGGCCTGAAATGGCCCGCCTGATTGCCCTCAACAAGCCTTATCGTGTGCTCAGCCAGTTTACCGATGAAGGGCAGCGCAGCACCCTGGCTGATTACGTGCCAGTGAAAGGCGTGTACCCGGTGGGGCGGCTGGACTACGACAGCGAAGGCTTGATGTTGCTCACCGACAGCGGCCCGTGGCAACACGCCCTAGCGCACCCGCACAACAAGGTCAACAAGCATTACTGGGTGCAGGTGGAAGGGCAACCGGACGAAGCGCAGTTACAGGCACTGCGCGATGGCGTGGCATTAAAAGACGGCCCGGCCAAAGCGGTTTCCGTGCGCTTGCTGGATGGCGAACCACCACAGCTGTGGCCGCGCAATCCGCCGGTGCGTTTTCGTAAAACCGTGCCTGACCGGTGGCTGGAACTGGTTATCAATGAAGGCCGCAACCGCCAGGTGAGGCGCATGACCGCCGCAGTGGGCCTGCCCACCTTGCGGCTGATACGCCATCGCATAGGTGACCATTCGCTGGACGGGCTGGCCCCTGGCCAGTGGCGCGAACAGCTTTTGCCGGACAAGCCTCCTGGACGTATCCACAGAAAACCCCAAGGCCAGCGAAGGCCACCAAGAGGTAAAAAAAGACTGCAGAAAGTAAAAAAGAGAATTCGCTAGATAGTGTCGTCACAAGATTGCGCCCCATATGGCAATACAGCGAATATGAACCGCTGCCAGAAATGAAGCCGTATTCTTGGCATAACGTGTTGCAATTCCCCGCCAGCGTTTCAAATGAAGGAATGCATTCTCCACCAGATGCCGCAAACGATACAGATGTCGATCATATGCCCGCTTATGCTTTCGACTCTTCCGAGGCGGAATGACAGGTTCCATCCCCTGTTGCTCAGCCTGTTCAACAATGGCGTCACTGTCATAGCCCCTGTCAGCCAGAAGATACTGCGCATCCATACCTTCAATCAACTCTGCAGCCTGAGTACAATCCGCCGTGGTACCTGATGTAACAACCATTCTGACCGGCATACCATGCGCATCCACGGCCAGATGTATCTTGCTGTTGAGCCCCCTTTTGTGCGGCCCATGTCCTGATTGCCTCCCCGCGCACCCGCCGCATGGGGATGAACCTTGATATGACTGGCATCGATGATCAGCCACTCACAGTCTGGTTCATCAATGACGATTTCCAGCAGCTTTTCCCATACCCCTTTGTCTCTCCACCGGCAGAAACGACGATGAACATTTTTCCAGTGGCCGTATTCGGGCGGCAGGTCCCGCCATGGCGCACCTGTGCGCAAAATCCAGAAAACGGCGTTGAGAAACTGGCGGTTATCACGTGCAACACCTCCCCACGCACCTCGCCGACCAGGAAGGTGGGGTTCAAGACGTTCCCAAAGGGGATCTGAAATATCATGGCGGCGATATTCGGGTTGGGACATGACGGAGACCTCCTTCTGTGCGTGACCATTCAAAGCTGCCATTATTGCATAACTTCAAACTCGTGACGACACTATCTAGAATCTGCTCGCGCCAGATTCAAGCAGAGCTTCCCTAGCGGATGCGTCGCACCTTGACCGTGCGTCCGGTGGCCTTGATACGCAAGCCCCAACTGCCCAGCGCCATGGGCACCAGCTCCACTTCCGGGTCTTGCATGCGACGGATGTAATAGGTTTCACCGTCCACCTGTTTCCAGACCTGGCCATTATCGAAGGTGAATTCCGTCGCCCCGCGCCAACCCTTGAACGTCCCCTGAATGCGTGCCTGCACCGGTGTGCGTAGGCTTTTGTTTTCCCGGCCTGCCCGGGCGGCTTTTTCCTGTGCCAGCTTTTGCGCCACGCGCCGTTGCACTTCGGCCTCCATGGCCGCTTCGCTGGCAGCTACGGATTCGGTACTGGATGAGGCACGCGAGCCGGCTTCGGTGGTGAATTCAGCGGTCGCGCGGTTTGGCTGACTGGCGGCTGTGGCCCCCTCCCCTGCCCGCAGGTGCTGTTGCAGCCACTCAAGCAGCGCCGCACGCTGCCGGGCAGTGAGCGAGTCAATGCCCGTGCGCTCACGCTCGACGGCTGACATGCGGGAAAAAATATCCACCGGCTCTGATTCAGCCCCACTTGGACCAGCCTGGACAGGTGCAAAAACACCGGCCAGTCCAAGGCCCAAGCTGAACAAAAACACACGCCTGAAACGGAAAATTCTGGCCGCAGGAAAGTGCCTTGAAGGGAAAAAATTTGTCATACAGCCGACCCTCGGGTACCAACATCAGTTTTTGGTGGTTTATTTTGGAAAAATTGACTGCTTCGGGCAAAGAAAAAACCCGATCTAATACTTATTTAACACCTATTTCGTTAAATTATCACAAGTGAGGCCAAAAGCCTGCGAAAATTCACTCCGGAATCGGCGTGCAGGTGCTCAAGCTATGGCGATTCATTGGCGAATCCCTTAATATTAACCCCAGTAGCCGTTGCCCTGTTTGAAAGTCAGAAACCCGATCGCATTGCGAAAAAACCGAAAATGAAGGAACACCACGTGAAAACTCATTCAATTGCCCCCTTGCTCACACTGCTGGCCTGCGGTCTAGTGGCCACTGGCACACAGGCTGCCGGCCTGTCTATCAACGGTTCCAACCCGGTTGCGACCACCGCCAACATCGATTACGACCTGGCCAACAATCGCATTGATGTGTCTGTGGCCGAGCCTTTTTTCTGCACCAATTTTGGCAGCTCCAACCTCCCCATCAGCTTGCGTATTTTTGACCCTAACAACGAATCACCGGCGCCGCTGACCGGTTTGCAAAGCATTCAATACGATGTGGCCAGCAACAGCCTGAACGTGATCGGCGACAGCACCCTGGTGTGCATGGATGCCGCAGGCACGGTTTCCGATGGAGGCACAAGCGATGTCATTTTTGCCCACGGTTTTGAAGCGCCCGGCGGCGCCAGCAATTCAGACATTGCGGTTAACTACACCGCTAGCGGCAACACCGTGGCGGCGGGTTTCAATTTTGTCTATCACATCACCGCTGTTAACAACGGCACCGACCTGGCGCATTTCAACCTGACGGACTTTTTCCCCAAATCCGGCAACTTCGATCCGGCTCTGGGCAGCGGCACCTGGAGCTGCGCGGTGGTCAACGGCTCATCGGCCAATGCCTCCTGCGGCACCAATACCACCGGCACCGATGTGGTGGATGTTGTCGATGCGATCCTGGATGCCGGCGACTCCATTGATATTACCGTCACCCGGCCGGTCATCAATAACAGCGCGGCCCTGCCACAAACTCTGACCCTCAATGCCGCAGCGCTGGTGGCTCCGCAGTACACCGACAGCGTGCTGGGCAACAACGTGGACAGCTTCAGCCTTAACGTGGTAAACAACCAACCACCGACCATCACGGCCATCGCCGATCAAACGATTCTGGAAGACAATTCCACCGCGGCTTTGCCTTTCAGCATCAGCGATGTGGAAACCGCTGTCACCTGCCTAGGTAATGTCACGGCTTCCAGCTCGGATACGGCCATTATTCCGACCTCAGGCATTGTGATTGCCGACACGGGCAATGGCACGGATTGCACGGTGACCGTTACACCGGCTGGCAATGCCAATGGTTCGGCCGTGGTGAGCGTGGTGGTGAATGATGGCACTACCTCAATCAACAGTGATTTCACCGTTAACATTACGCCGGTCAACGATAAACCGGCCTTCAGCGTCAGCCCAACGGTGATTGTCGATGGCCCTTATGCACCCTCTGGTACTGGCGCGGCCACGAAAAGTGCCGAAACGCCTGCGGCCACCGTCACCGCTTTTGCCACCGTGGATAGCTTTGGCGCCCCCGACGAAGACAGCAGCCAGCAGGTGCAAGCCTACACCGTGACGGTGGTGTCCGACCCCAATGGCGTTATCGCCCTGGACGGCTTCACCAATGAACCCATCATCAGCCTGGCTAACGATGGCACACTCAATTACGCTCTCTCTGGTAGTTTTGGCACCGCCACTTTTGAAGCCGTGCTGCAGGACAACGGCGGCACCGCCAATGGCGGCATTGACCTGTCCGACCCGGTTTCCTTCAGCATCGACGTGCCCGCACCTAACCCGTCACTGCAGCTGGACAAAACCGTTTATGGTTCCTGGGACAACGGCGCGGGTTGCCCCAATGCCGGTGAAAACGTCAGTAACGTGGCCGGCGCGGTCATCACCTATTGTTTTACGGTCACCAACACCGGCGATGTGCACCTGGACATCAACACACTGGATGACACCGACCTTGGCCTGAGCCTGAATGACCTGACACTGATTGGCAACCCGTCCTTGCCGCTGGCCCCGGGTGCCAGCGCCACCTGGTATGTGGAAAGCAACATCAATGGCACTTTGACCAACCATGCTAACGCAGCCGGCACGCCAGTGGATGCCAACAACACGCCATTGGGCTTCCCCGATGCCACCGATAGCGACACGGCAAACGTGACCCAGCTCTAAAGACGCTCTGACCGGATCAGAGCATTCCCAAGCGGACAAACCAAACGCCCTCCGGCGAAAGAGCCACATGAAAAAGCCCCAAATCATGGGGCTTTTTTCGTTTATAGACCATCGCTAGAGGCCATCGTCTGCAGGCGTTCTCGGTGGGTTAATGCTTGCCCTTAGCCACTTTCAGGTGACCGGTGCTGTTGTCAATCTGCAAGGGGAAATGGCAGTGCGGGCATTCGGTTTGCACAAAAACCCGAACTTCGTGGGAAATTTCCTTGATAATCAAGTTGGCGTCCGAGGGCGGTATGCCCAGTTCCTCGGCGAGATTGCGGAGTTTTTTGCGCTCCTTCTTGTCCAGTTGCCCATCGGCCATCATGGCCATGACCCGGGCCCGAAACACTTCACGTCGGCGGTTGATCTCGTAGGAAAAACCGGAAGCCAGAATCGCCGCGGGTAAAGCGGCCATGGCTACGCCGATGAGCACAATAAAGGTGCCAAAGGCCTTGCCCGGCGGCGTCACTGGCACCACGTCACCATAGCCTACTGTGGTCAGCGTCACCGCCGCCCACCAAATGGCTCGCAACACCGTGCCGAAGGCTTCCGGCTGCTCGTCGCCTTCCACCATGTGGATGCCCGCCGCCGCCATGACAATCAGCATCCCGAGAATAAAAAAGGCCGAAGCCAGGGTGCCTTTTTCCTGTTTCAACACAGAGACCATCAGGTCCATGCTGCGAGAGTAGCGCGTCAGCTTGAAAACCCGGATCAGACGAAATCCACGCAATATCATCAAATCGCGATAGACCAACATGCCAAACCAGACCGGGGCCACGGCCAGCAAGTCAACAATCGCCATGGGGGTTAGCATGTAGCGCAAACGCCCCTTGAACGGAGAGCGGAAGCGTTTATCGGGTGATTCCACCGAGACCCAAACACGCACGATGTATTCCACCGTAAAGACGGCCAGGGAGAAAACCTCAAGGGTGGTAAAAAAATGCCGGTAGCGGGAAAAGATTTTCGGGTCGGACTCAAGAATAACGGCCACCACGTTGACCAGAATCAGGCCCATCAGCGACACCCGGATCAGTCTAGCCATGCGGTTGGCTTTTTCTTTTTCCAGTATCTGAAACAGCCGTTTGCGCCAGTAAAACCAGGCATTGGAAAAGCTTCTGGTGGATTCTCTATCTGAATCCTTGGCGGAACGCCTGGAAACACCCGCCTTCTCCTGAGCGCTTGCCTTCACAGGCTTTTCTTTGGCACGCCCGGCGCCCTTCTCGCCACTGGCAGGCCGGGAACCCATGGCTGGCTTTTCTTTTTCGCCTCCAGGCGTTGTGCTGTTCTGATGCGTCATGGGTGGTTAGGGATGGGCAAGATAAAGGATTATGGGCAAGCATAACCGCCCAGCCACACCCAATCAATGGTCTGTTCAGCTCAGTTCTTTTAGAGAAGCTCTGATTGAATCTGGCGCGAGCAGATTGTCGTGAAAAATCGTTCAGTTCAAGGCGCAAGCCGCACGCAATAGC
>WGBZ01000175.1 GCA_015494035.1 Lysobacterales bacterium
GTTCCATGGAATCCCCGCCTGGCGGGGATTTTTTGTTTTTGCGCAGCTGCTGTAGTCGCCAGTGGCCCGGACAGAGCGCGTTTGTCCTTGTTTGCCCTGGCGGGAAGCTTTTTCTTGGCTGGCAATGGCGGCTTTCCTTGCCCCGGTGGTCAGAATAAGGGAAAATTGGCGGTTTGTGGCGGAGCGCCAGTTTTCACGCGCAAGCAGTTGGCATTGGCTCCGGTGTTTTTTTACGCTTAGCTTGAGGAACCAGCATGACCATCAAAGTTGCAATCAATGGCTACGGCCGCATTGGCAGAAACGTACTCCGCGCCCTGTATGAATCCGGTCGCACCGACGAAATCAAGATTGTGGCCATCAACGACCTAGGCAACATCGACAACAACGCCCTGCTGACCAAGCACGATACCACCCACGGCATTTTCCCCGGCACTGTGGAAGTGCGCGGCGACAGCCTGATTGTCAACGGCGATGAAATCAAGGCCTTTTCCGAACGCAACCCGGAAGACCTCCCCTGGAGCGACCTGGGCGTGGACGTGGTGATGGAATGCACCGGCATTTTCCGCAGCCGTGAGGCCGCCGGCAAACACCTGCAAGCCGGCGCCAAAAAGGTGCTGCTGTCGGCCCCCGCCGCCGGTGAGGCCGATGCCACCGTGGTTTATGGCGTCAACCATCACGTATTGAAACCGGAGCACACCTTTGTTTCCAACGCCTCGTGCACCACCAACTGCCTGTCGCCCATCGCCAAGCCGCTGAATGATGCCCTGGGCATCGAGTCCGGCCTCATGACCACCATTCACGCCTACACCAACGACCAGGTGCTGATCGACACCGATCACAAAGACCCGCGCCGGGCGCGTTCCGCCACCATGAACCAGATTCCCACCAAAACCGGCGCGGCAGTGGCCGTGGGCCTGGTGCTGCCGGAACTCAATGGCAAACTGGACGGCTTCGCCATGCGCGTACCGACCATCAACGTGTCCGTGGTTGACCTGACCTTTACCGCCGGTCGCGACACCACGGTGGAAGAGGTCAACGCCATCATGAAAGCCGCCGCCGAAGCCAGCCCGGTGCTGGATTATAACGACCAGCCGCTGGTCTCCTGCGACTTCAATCACAGCCCGGCCTCGTCCACCTTCGATGCCGGCCTGACCAAAGTCATTAATGGCCGACTGGTCAAGGTGCTGAGCTGGTATGACAACGAGTGGGGCTTCTCCAACCGCATGCTGGACACCGCCGTGGCGATGATGAACGCCTGATTTAACCCCCCCTCTGATTCCGGAGCCGCCATGATACGCATGACTGACCTCAACCTTGACCGGCAACGGGTGCTGATACGCGAAGACCTGAACGTGCCGGTGCAGGATGGCCGCATCACCAGCGACAAACGCATTCAGGCGGCCCTGCCAACCTTGAAAAAAGCCCTGGCCGATGGCGCGGCGGTGATGGTTGCCTCCCACCTGGGTCGGCCCACGGAAGGGCCGTTCGATCCGGCGCTTTCCCTGGCGCCGGTGGCCGACTACCTGAGTCAGGCCCTGGGCCAGGAGGTACCGCTGATCCGGGACTGGGTTGATGGCGGCTTTACCGTGACCCCGGGGCAACTGGTGCTGCTGGAAAACGTGCGCTTCAATGTGGGCGAAAAAGCCTGCGACGACACCCTGTCAAAGAAAATGGCTGCACTGTGTGACGTGTTTGTCATGGACGCTTTCGGCACAGCTCACCGGGCCCATGCCTCCACCGTGGGCGTGGCCAGGTACGCGCCTGTCGCCTGTGCCGGGCCACTGCTGGTGCGCGAACTGGAAGCCCTGGGCAAGGCGTTGAAAAACCCGGATCGGCCCTTTCTCGCCATCGTTGGCGGCTCCAAAGTCAGCACCAAGCTGACGGTACTGGAAAGCCTGTCGCAAATTGTGGATCAACTGATTGTCGGTGGCGGCATTGCCAACACCTTTATTGCCGCAGCCGGTTACCCGGTGGGCAAATCCCTTTATGAGCCGGATCTGGTGGACGAGGCCAGGCGCCTCATGGCCGCCGCCGAAGCCAAGGGCGCCACCATACCGGTACCGGTTGACGTGGTCACAGCCACCGAATTTTCTCCACAAGCCTCGGCCACGGTAAAAGCCGTTGTCGAGGTGACCGAAGAGGACATGATCCTTGACGTGGGCCCTGAAACAGCGGCGCAATTTGCCCACATGGCCCAGCAGGCCGGCACCATCGTCTGGAACGGGCCGCTGGGCGTGTTTGAATTCGATGCCTTTGGTCATGGCACCGAAACCCTGGCCAAAGCCATTGCCGACAGCGATGCCTTTTCCATTGCCGGTGGTGGCGACACCCTGGCTGCCATTGACAAATACGGCGTCGAGGACGGCATCTCTTACATTTCCACCGGCGGCGGGGCCTTTCTGGAGTTTCTGGAAGGCAAAACCCTGCCCGCGGTGGCCATACTGGAACAACGCGCCGCTGAAACAGGCGCCTGAGCACATAAATTTTCCGGGCAGGCCATGAACCGGTCAGCCCGCAGAGTCTTAGAACGATGATTAACCGATCACACAGGTGAGACATGGACAAACTGGACCAAATGTTACACACCGCTGCCGCCATGGTCGCCCCGGGCAAAGGCATTCTGGCCATTGATGAAAGCACCGGCACCATCAAGAAACGTTTTGATTCCGTGGGCATTGAGTCCACCGAGGAAAACCGCCGCGATTACCGCCAGACCCTGCTGTCAGCGCCCAACCTGGGCGACTATATTTCCGGTGCCATCCTGTTTGACGAGACCTTGCGCCAGAAAACGCCTGAGGGCAAGCCGCTGGTCGAGCTGATGAAAGAGCAGGGCATCATCCCCGGCATCAAGGTGGACAAGGGCGCGCACCCGCTGGCCGGTTTCGAGGGCGAAAAAGTGACCGAAGGGCTGGATGGCCTGCGCGATCGCCTGCAGGAATACTATGACCTGGGCGCTCGCTTTGCCAAATGGCGCGCGGTGATCACTATTGGCGAAAACATTCCTTCGCAAACCTGCATCGATGCCAACTGCCACGCACTGGCCCGCTACGCGGCGCTGTGCCAGGAAGCCGGACTGGTGCCCATGGTGGAACCGGAAGTGCTGATGGACGGCGACCATGACATCGAAACCGCTTACGAAATCACCGAACTGACCCTGAAAACCCTGTTTAACCACCTGTACGAGCACAACATCATTCTGGAAGGCACCATTCTCAAGACTTCCATGGTGGTACCAGGCAAGGACAGCGGCCAGGACGTAAGCGTCGAAGACGTGGCCGAAGCCACCCTGGCGTGCCTGAGCAACACCGTCCCGGCAACCCTGGCGGGCATTGTGTTCCTGTCCGGCGGCCAGAGTGAAATTGAAGCCACCGAACACCTCAATGCCATGAACCAGATGGGCCCATTGCCATGGCCTTTGAGCTTCTCCTATGGCCGTGCGCTGCAGGAATCCGCCCTCAAGGTGTGGGCCGCCAATCCCAAGGGCAACATCACCAAAGCCCAACAGGAACTGCTGCACCGGGCGCGCATGAATTCACTGGCCACCAAGGGCGAGTACAACCTCAAGGCCGAAAGCGACGCCTGAAACCCATCCCACCGGTGGCGGCCTGGACAACCGCCACCGGATCAGCCCCAACACGGACGTGACGGGCCACACTAAAAACAGATAACCGCCTTGCGTGGCGGGCATCATCACAGGGGACGA
>WGBZ01000176.1 GCA_015494035.1 Lysobacterales bacterium
GATGGCAGCGGTGGTCAGCCGCATCAAAATCCTTTCGCGCATGGACGTGACCGAAAAACGCAAGCCACAGGACGGCCGCATCAAGACCCTGTCGGGGCAGAACCGCGAAGTGGAATTGCGGGTTTCCACCATGCCCACCGCTTTTGGGGAGAAATGCGTGATGCGGATTTTTGACCCCGATGCGGTGGTTAAGACTTACCGCGAACTGGGTTTCAGCGAGAGCGAGGAAGCCACCTGGCAGGCCATGATCGACCGGCCACACGGCATTGTGTTGGTGACCGGCCCCACCGGCTCGGGCAAAACCACCACCTTGTATTCCACGCTGCGTCGCCTGGCCACCAACGAGGTCAATGTGTCCACTGTGGAAGACCCCATCGAAATGGTGTTCCCGGAACTGAACCAGATGCAGGTCAATCCGAAAATCGGCCTGAATTTTGCCGATGGCATCCGCACCCTCATGCGGCAGGACCCGGACATCATCATGGTGGGTGAAATCCGCGACCTGGAAACCGCGCAAATGGCGGTGCAGGCTTCACTCACCGGCCACCTGGTGCTGTCCACCCTGCACACCAATTCCGCGCCCGGTGCCATCAACCGGCTGCTGGATCTGGGCGTGCCCGATTACCTGCTGCGCAGCACACTGGCAGGCGTTATTGCCCAGCGCCTGGCGCGCAAGCTGTGTGTGCACTGCAAACGCGAAGTGGCCACCGATACCACGGCCTGGCAGGCACTGGTACAGCCTTTTGATGTACCGGCGCCGGCCACGGTGCACGAAAAGGTCGGTTGCATCGAATGCCGCAACACCGGTTATCATGGTCGCCTGGGGGTGTATGAAATGATGCCCGTCAGTGAGTCGCTGCGGGGTCACATTGTGGCCAATACGCCGTCAGAAAAAATCACTGAAGCGGCGCTGCGCGAAGGCATGAAACCCTTGCGCCTGGCCTTGGCGCAACATATTATTGACGGCCAGACGACCCTGGAAGAAGCCATCAAATTGACGCCATTGATGCACCAATGACCACAACGGGCAACGATTCCCAACCGAGTTCCAGTACCAGTCAACCCATGCCTGTTCAGGACAAGAAAAAAACCGGCCAATCCACCGGCTCCGCTCACCTGAAACCCTTCATTGCCATTATTCAAACCGGCCAGCCGCCGGAGCCGGTGCGCCGTCGGCACGGGGATTTTCCTCAGTGGTTTGCCCGTCACCTGGGCGTGCCCACAGACAGGATACGCGTTTATCGCGCCTTTGCCGGGGAAAAACCGCCCCCGCCAGCGGGCGCCGAATTCCAGGCCATGGCCGGAGTGATCGTAACCGGATCGCCCGACATGATCACCGATCACCCCGAGTGGTCAGCGGCGGTGGAAAAATGGCTGCGCACTGTTTTGGCTGGAAATACTCCTGTGCTGGGTGTCTGTTACGGTCATCAACTGCTGGCTCAGGCGGCCGGGGGTCGGGTTGACTGGAACCCGCGTGGCCGGCAAATTGGCCAGGTGGCTTTCAAGCACACCGATGCGGCCTGCCACGACCCCTTGTTTTCTCCACTGCTGGCAGGCCAGAGCGACGGCCTGAGCTTTTACGCCACGCACCTGCAGGCCGTGCAGGAATTGCCGGGGAGCGGGCAAAAACTGGGCGAAAGCGCGCTGGATGCCAATCACGCCTTTCGCCTGGGTCACTGTGCCTGGGGCGTGCAGTTTCACCCGGAATTTACCGCAGAAATCACGCAGTCATTTATTGAATGCCGAGCCGATGACATTGCCGCCGAGGGGCTATGTCCGGTGAGCCTCAAGGCCGCCGTCACGGCCCACGCCGAGGCCCATGGCGAACGCCTTCTGCGCCAGTTTGCCAAGCTATGCTTTGCCCCGCGTAGCACTGCGGGCAGTGACGAAACCGCGCTCAAGCAGCCTTGATACGGCTGCGGTTGTTTTCGTCCACAAAAACCAGTCTCGGCTGGTGTTCCCTGGCCGCTTCGGCCTCCAGGCTGCAATAGCTGCAGATAATCACCAAATCGTTCACTTGCGCCATGCGCGCGGCTGCCCCGTTGAGGCAGATTTCTCCGGGTTTGCCGTGAATCACGTAGGTGGTAAAGCGCGCGCCGTTGTTGCAGTTGTAAATGTCCACCTGTTCAAACGGAATCAGGCCGGCGGCCTCACACAGGGCCGGGTCGATGGACACGGAACCTTCGTAGTTCAGGTCGGCGTCGGTGACCCGGGCGCGGTGAATCTTGCATTTGAGCATATTGATGTGCATGGGGTTCTCCAAAATAAGCGGAATAAAAACAGATAAAGAGGTTAAGCGGTGATCGGTGGCTGGTTTTTGCGCCACGCCAGACGCAGGCCGGTCAGCACCAGATCGGGCACTTCGTGGTCAAACACGCCGCTGTTGGCAAACAGGCTGGCAAAACCGCCGGTGCCAATCACGGTGGTTGCCTGGGTGCCAAAGGCCTCCTGACGCAGTTGCTGCAGCAGGCCGCGCAAGGCGTGCAAGTGGCCAAAATAGAGGCCGCTTTGCACGCTGTTGGCGGTGGTTTGCCCCAGGGCTTTTTCCGGCTTGACGATTTCCACTGCGGCCAGTTTGGCCGTGCCGGCCTGCAAGGCATTCATGGACAGTTTCAGCCCCGGCATGATGGCGCCACCCAGGTATTCATTGGTGGCGGTGATCACATCACAGGTGGTGGCGGTGCCGAAATCCACCACCATGCGGTGCTGGTCGGGAAACAGCTCGGCCGCAGCAATGGCATTGGCAATGCGATCCGCACCCACTTCTTGGGGATTTTTGTAACGGATTTTCAAGCCCGTTTTGACGCCAGCCTGCAGCACAAAGGGCGCCTTGCCAAAATACTTGATGCAGGCCGCGCGCAGGGAGTAGAGACCAGCCGGCACCACCGTGCAAATGGCTGTGTCGGTGATGGCCGCCGGGTCAATGCCGTTTTCGCGCAGCACGGTGCGCAGAAACACGCCCAACTGATCCGAACTGTCTTCGACCGATGAGTTCTTGCGGAATTGGCATATCCGTTTTTCACCGTCAAAAACACCGGCGTGAATCTGGCTGTTGCCCACATCCAGGCATAAAATCATGGCATTGTCCTCATGGGGTGGGTTTGTCCGCAGGCCGCGTTTGCTGGTGATTTGCTGGTATTTTCGCCGCCCGCAGGCCAGGCCAGTCGTTGCAGGGTTTCAGCCAGTGAGTGCGGGCTGTCTCTTATACACATCTGAC
>WGBZ01000177.1 GCA_015494035.1 Lysobacterales bacterium
GGTCACGGTGACTCCGGAAGCAATCTCAACGGGTTGATTGGCTATTCTTGACATGTTCTACTCCGTTGATTACTTGACGACACAGATAACTTCGCCGCCCAGTCCCGCTTCACGGGCCTCGGCATCAGTCAGCAGGCCTTTGGAAGTGGACACGATGGCCACACCAAAACCGGCATCAACCTTGGGCAGCTCGCTGCATGGCTTGTATTGACGCAGGCCAGGTTTGCTGACGCGCTTGATGTATTCGATCACCGGTTTACCCTGGTGATACTTCAGGTTGACCTTAATCTGTGGATGACCGTTTTCTTCCACCAGCTCATAAGAACGGATGTAACCTTCCTTCTGCAAAACGGAGCAAATGCCCTTTTTGATTTTGGAAGAAGGCAGTGTGACGGATTCCTTGCCAACCATTTGTGCGTTTCTGATCCGGGTCAACAGATCAGAAATAGGATCGCTCATGCTCATAATAGATTCCTGTTCTTACCAGCTTGCTTTCTTGAGACCAGGGATGTCACCGCGCATGGCGGTTTCACGCAGTTTGGTCTTGCTCAAGGCAAATTTACGATAGTAACCTCTGGGACGTCCGGACACCTTGCAGCGGTTGCGCTGACGCACCGGAGCAGAGTCACGCGGCAATTTCTGCAGTTTTTCCTGCGCTTCCATCATTTCCTCGTAAGAGGTGTTGGGGTCCGCGATAATTTTCTTCAACGCCTGCCGTTTGGCAGCATACTTAGCCACCAGGCGTTCTCGCTTGATTTCGCGCTGAATCATGGATTGTTTAGCCATTTCTTCTACCTGCCTCTATTATTTAAATGGGAAGTCAAAGGCTGCCAACAGCGCTTTGGCTTCTTCGTCTGACTTGGCCGTTGTGGTGATGGCAATATCCATACCGCGGATGGCATCAATCTCGTCGTAATTCACTTCCGGAAAGATGATCTGCTCCTGAATGCCCATGTTGTAGTTGCCCTTGCCGTCAAAGGATTTGGCACTCACACCACGGAAGTCACGCACGCGTGGCAACGCCACGTTGACCAGACGGTCGAAAAATTCGTACATGCGATCACGACGCAAGGTGACCTTGCAGCCCACTGGCCAACCGTCACGAATCTTGAAGCCCGCAACAGACTTCTTGGCCAAGGTGACAATCGGCTTCTGGCCGGCGATCTTGGCCATATCGGCAGTGGCGTGTTCCATCACTTTCTTGTTGCCTACGGCTTCGCCCACACCCATATTGAGTGTGATTTTGCTCAGCTTGGGCACTTCCATGATGTTCTTGTAACCGAACTTTTCAATCAGTTGCGGCACTACTTTTTCTTTATAGTAATCTTCTAGTCTGGCCATGGTCATTCTCTTTATACGTCTACGGTTTCGCCACTGGAGCGAAATACTCTCACCTTGCGGCCATCATCCAGCACCTTGAAGCCAACGCGATCGCCTTTCCCGGATTGGGGATTGAACAGCATGACGTTGGACACGTGGATGGGGCCTTCCATTTCCTTGATGCCACCCGGTTCGTTCATGTTCGGGTTGGGCTTGACGTGCTTCTTGATCATGTTGACATTCTCAACAAGCAGGCGGTCATCTTTTAATACTTTCAGGACGGTACCGCGCTGGCCCTTGGAGCGGCCGGCAATCACGATAACTTCGTCACCTTTACGAATACGTTTCATGGTCAATTCCTACAAAACTTCCGGAGCCAAAGAGATAATCTTCATGAATTTCTCGTCACGCAGCTCACGGGTTACCGGGCCAAAAATACGCGTGCCGATGGGCTCGAGCTTGTTATTCAAAAGAACCACTGCGTTGCCATCAAAGCGAATCAGTGATCCGTCGGGACGACGCACGCCTTTGCGGGTTCTTACAATCACGGCGTTGTAAATCTCGCCTTTTTTCACGCGGCCCCTGGGGATGGCATCTTTCACAGTGACTTTGATGACATCGCCAATGTTGGCGTAACGACGCTTGGAGCCTCCAAGCACCTTGATACACATTACTTCTTTGGCACCGCTGTTATCAGCCGCGCTCAGTCTGCTTTGCATCTGGATCATGGTTCTTTACCTAATTTCGCGTTGAGCCAATGGCTGTTCAAGCACCCGTAACGCTGTCGAT
The DNA here is from genome assembly GCA_015494035.1 of Lysobacterales bacterium. Taxonomy (GTDB): domain Bacteria; phylum Pseudomonadota; class Gammaproteobacteria; order Xanthomonadales; family Marinicellaceae; genus S144-45. Next base: position 2,110 of record WGBZ01000177.1, read on the forward strand.
AACACGCCAGCTTTTGGTTTTTGAATACGGCTTGGTTTCAGCAATGATGACCTTGTCACCTTCCTTGTACTGATTGTTCTCGTCATGCGCGTGAACCTTGGTGGAACGCTTGATGTACTTGCCGTAAATCGGGTGTTTTACCTTGCGTTCAATCAGAACCGTCACGGTCTTGTCCATTTTGTCGCTAACGACCACGCCCTGTTTGGTGCGAATGATTTTATTGTTTTCGCTCATGTTATTCACCGGTTTGCTGATTCAGGACAGTCTTGACCCGCGCAATGTCGCGCTTCAGCTCTGTGAGCAGGTGCGGCTTGCTCATCTGTCCATTGCCTTTGGCCATTCTGAGTTCGAACTGCTTTTTGTACAGCTCGGTCAATGTTTTTTCCAGATCCGCCCTGGTTTTGGTTCTCAATTCTGCAGCTTTCATTTACATCACCGTCCGTTTCACGAAAGTGGTGCTGAAGGGAAACTTGGCGCCGGCGCGTTCAAACGCTTCACGGGCCACTTCTTCGCTCACTCCCTGGATTTCATACAATACACGGCCGGGTTTAATCACTGCCACCCAGTATTCCACGTTACCTTTACCTTTACCCATACGCACTTCAACGGGCTTTTTGGTGATTGGCTTGTCGGGGAATACTCGGATCCACAACTTGCCACCACGGCGTACGTGACGGGTAATGGCGCGACGACCGGCTTCAATCTGGCGCGCAGTCATAAAACCACGGTCAGTGGCTTTCAGGCCGAATTCGCCAAAACTTACCTTGTTTCCAGCATGGCTCAGGCCACGGTTGCGGCCCTTCTGCTGCTTTCTGAATTTTGTTCTTTTGGGTTGCAGCATCGGTTATCTCCGTTTTTTGCCTTTTTTCTTGTCTTCAGCCTGCTTTTCCTGCTGTTCCTTATGCAGATCAAAAACGTCGCCTTTATAAACCCAGACCTTGATACCAATCACACCATAGGTGGTGTACGCCTTGCCTTCGGCATAATCAACGTCAGCACGCAAGGTGTGCAGCGGCACACGGCCTTCACGGTACCACTCGGTACGAGCAATCTCGGCGCCATTCAAACGGCCTGAGACAGCCACCTTGATACCCAACGCACCCAGGCGCATGGCGGTGCCGACGGCTCGCTTCATGGCGCGACGGAACATGATGCGTCGTTCCAGCTGGGAAGCAATCCCTTGAGCGATCAGATCGGCATCCAGTTCGGGCTTGCGGATTTCAGCCACACTCACGTGCGTGGGAACGCCCATGATTTCGGTAACTTTATGCTTCAGGCGCTCAATGTCTTCACCTTTCTTGCCAATCACGATGCCGGGACGGGCAGTGTGAATGGTGACGCGCGCATTCTTCGCCGGACGTTCGATTTCGATTTTGCTGACAGAAGCATTTTTCAGCTCCTTGCGCAGGAAATCGCGTACCTTGATATCGCGAATCAACTGATCAGCAAAAGCGTCCTTTTCCGCATACCAGCGTGAGTTCCACGGCTTGGATATGCCCAATCTGATTCCTACTGGATGTACCTTCTGACCCATAATTATGCCTTTATGATGCTTCTGCCACTTTCACAGTGATGTGGCTGGTTCTTTTCAAAATCCGAGTGCCTCGGCCCTTGGCGCGTGCGCGAAATCGCTTCAGCATGGGGCCTTCATCAACGTAAATGGTGCTAACCACCAAGTCGTCAATGTCGAGGCCATCATTATGTTCGGCGTTGGCCACCGCTGACAGCAGCACCTTCTTGACCAGGTGCGCGGCCTTTTGCGGGCTGAAAGCGAGAATCTGCTCGGCTTTCTCTACAGGTAAACCACGGATCTGATCGGCCACCAGACGAACTTTCTGGGGCGAGATCGGGGCTCTTCTCAATTTGGCTGAAACTTCCATCGTGCGTTACCTACCGTTTAGATTTGCGATCACCGGCGTGACCTTTAAATGTCCGCGTCGGGGAAAACTCGCCCAACTTGTGACCAACCATGTCCTCGGACACCAGCACTGGGATGTGTTGTCTGCCGTTGTGTACCGCAATGGTCAGCCCGACCATTTCCGGTACGATCATGGAACGTCGTGACCAGGTCTGGATAGGACGCTTGTTGTTGGTCTCAATGGCGTTCAACACCTTTTTCATGAGGTGATGATCGACAAATGGACCTTTTTTTAATGAACGTGGCATAACGAATCCCTATTTCTTTTTGTTTCTACGACGGACAATCAGCTTGTCAGTCCGTTTGTTCTTTCTGGTCTTGTAGCCTTTCGTGGGCGTTCCCCACGGGCTGACCGGGTGACGACCACCGGAGGTGCGGCCTTCACCACCACCGTGTGGGTGATCAACCGGGTTCATGGCAACACCACGAACCGTCGGGCGGATACCGCGCCAGCGGCTGGCACCGGCTTTACCCAGTTTTTCCAGGTTGTGCTCGCTGTTGGACACTTCGCCCAGGACCGCGCGACAAACCACGGGGATCTTGCGCATTTCACCCGAGCGCAGGCGCAAGGTTGCATATTGGCCTTCGCGTGCAACCAACTGTGCCGAGGTGCCCGCTGAACGGATCATCTGGGCGCCTTTGCCTGGCTTCATTTCGATGTTATGAACCACCGAACCTAGGGGAATATTGCTCAAGGGCATGCAGTTTCCGACCTTGATGGGGGTGTTGTTACCCGACACAACGGTCATGCCAGGCTCCAGACCCTTGGGCGCAATAATGTAGCGGCGCTCACCGTCTGCGTAAACCAGCAAGGCAATGTAAGCGGTGCGATTGGGATCGTACTCGAGGCGTTCCACACGCGCCGGGA
>WGBZ01000178.1 GCA_015494035.1 Lysobacterales bacterium
CCAGCGTGGAGACCAGAGAGCGTGTCAAAGCCAGTTGGTTTTCGGCAAATTCCCGCTTTTCTGCGGCGTGTCGCAGGGCGTAATCGCGGCTGATCTTGCGGCGCCAGAGCCAGGCAGCCAGCCCCAGCAGGGCCAGTATCAAAGTGGCATAAAGAACAAAGGCGCCAGTGCTGAGCCAGGGTGGGGTCAGAACGGTCAGGGAAACGGTGACCGGATCCGATTCTTCGCCCCCGGGGCTTCTGCCCTTGATTTGCACTTGGTATTGGCCCGGTGGCAATTGCATCAGGCTCAGCTGCGGTCCGTCGGCTCGCATCCATGGCTCCTCGGGGCGCAGCCGGTAAAAATACTGCGTGGCTTCGGGATTATTGAAAGCCAGCAAGGCGTATTCCAGCCGCAGCAGGCCATAATCGTAGGGCAGGGAAACGGGTTGATCTGGCGGCAAGGCCTGATCGCCGTGATAGATGCCCTGCACAATCAGAGGCGGGGCCCCAGTCGGCGCCGGCTGGTAGAGTGGATTGGGTGTGACCAGCCCCCATTTGGTGACAATCAGGGCCTGGCCCGAATCGGTCAGTTGCAGGTCGATAATTTCACGACTGGGCAGGCCTTCGGCTTCGGTGTAGAAGCGCCGCTGGCCGCTGGCCAGGTTGACCTGCAACAGGCCAATATTGCTGCCCAGCCACAGGTTGCCGCGCTTGTCTTCCAGCACGTGGGTATAGAAAGCGCGCCCGATCACAGAATCAGTAGTGCTTTGAGAACGGGCATGTGCGGGGTGGGTCAGCGGATTTTCCTCAGGCACCGCCTGCAACTGATCCGCCTGCCAGCGGTAGGCATTTAGCTGGCCATCAACCAGCCCCCAGACCCGGTTGCTGCCGGGGCGGAAGAAAAAATCCTGCAGGCTGGCCTGGCTACTCAACAGATCACGCAAGGACCCGTTGGTCGTGTCCAGTTCACGCAGATGCGTGGGCGAGATCAACCACAGTCGGCCTTTATCGGCTGCCGAGGCGGTAAGAAAACGCTGTTCCCCTTCGCGTGGGTCAAAAACCACAGGCCGGTATGTCTGAATGCGAAAGGGGGATTGATCCAGTGCCACAAAGGCCGGATGCTCGGCGTCAAAAACGGTTAGCCACAGGCGCTGCCCCAGTTGCTGCAGGCTGGGGATGCGCCCCACCAATGGCTCGCTGGCCAAGTCCTTGGGTACGCTCAGGCGCCGCGAATGAAAGTCGATGCGCGGGTGAAACAGGTAAAGGCCGTCCAGGGAACCCAGCCACAGGTCGTCGCGTGTGTCGTAATACAGCGATATAGGGCGGGAAGGCACATCCGGGTTATCGAGGCTCTGCCGCATGAGGCGAAAACCGGAGTTGTCCAGCCTGACCTCGTCCAGACGCTGGCCTTTCACGTAGGCCAGCCAGAATCGCTGCCCGCCAGCGGGAGCCACGGCCTTGATATGATTGCCCGACAGCCGGTCTTCTTCGGTAAAGGGCAGAAAATAGGCAAACTGGTTCCAGTTGTTGGCCAGTTTGAAAATGCCGTTGCTGTCAGTCAAGACCCAGGTGCCGCCTTCATGGTCCCGATACAGTGCCATGACCGTATCACGCAAGGGTAACAGCTGGCCAAATTCAAACAGCGACACAGGGGCAAGGCGCTGATGTTTCCAGTAATACAGGCCATTGGTGGTGCCGATCCAGATGCCGCCGTAACGGTCGCCCAGCAAGCTCATTAGCGATTGCGAATTGCCCGGGCTGCGTTCCATGTCCTTGCGTGAGAACAGCTGCACGAAGCGTTGCGTTTTTGGCTGGTATTCAAACAGGCCATCGTAGCCACCTGCCAGCACCCGGCCGTGGATCTGTTTGATGGTGTACAGGGGATTGCTGAAAGGGTCTTCGGCATCGGTGCGTAGGTCAAAGGCGCGGGTCTGGCCGCTTTGCAGCTCGTGGCGAATCACCTGCGAATCCAGTGTCACGGCCCACAGCACGTCATTTTCATCGATAAAGAAATCGAACAGCTGGTTACTGGGCAGCCACGAATCCGTATCAGCGGTTTTGGCCACAATGTGTTGCATGTGGCCGCTGCGCGGGTCCCAGATTGAAAAACCCTCACCATATTCCAGCATCCAGAGGCGCTGTTGCCGGTCCTGGGCAAAATGCCAGACGTCATCGCCCATAATGGCATCCGGTCGGCTGCCACGCACTCCCAGCAGGTGCATGCTATCGGTGGAAGGGTCAAATAATCCGACACCGGCATTGCTGAAGGCCAGCCACAGTTTGCCATCCGGGGTAGGCCACAGCGTATTGAGGGTGTTAGTGGGAAAATCGTCGCCAGCCACATCACCGCGCTGGATGGCCTCAAAAGCCACACCGTTGTAGCGCACCAGGCCTTCTTCGGTGCTGATCCACAGCAGCTTGTCCGGGGTTTGTGCCATGCCGTTGGTGTTGGGCGAAGGCAGCCCTTCCTTGATGCCGAAATGGGTGCCGGGAATGTAAATGGCATCGGTGTTCGGTGTGGTAACCGTGGCAGAGTTGACCGCCGCAAGCCCCCCGCTGACGGGGGAAAAGCATAATATCGCGCCGCACAGCAGCACCGGCAATGAAAGAAACAGGCGTGGTCGCATGCAATACCCCCGTAATGAGCATTCCAATCATAGAGCAAACTCGCGATTAGGCAAGCGATGGAGCCGATTACTCCAGTCACCGCGGGCGGTCACAGGAAAATACCGGCCAATCAAGGCAATACTGCTTGAAAGACTGTCACGCGGTACCATAATAGAAATAGCCTGAAAGACTCGAAAACGCCCCTCATAAAACCATAACAACCCCGAGGCAAACATGATGCAGCATAAGAAAACCGCAAACGACTACCACCTGGTGGTGACCTGGAAGAATTTTCTGGAAGAAGACAAAGCCAACGTGCTGGGTCTGGACAAAGACCTGCAAGCCCTGGCTGAAGACATCGCCCAGGAAGCCTTTAACGAAAAAATCGTGCCCCTGCTGAACCGCTATGCCGGTGGCCATCAGGCCCATTTGCACGTGCATATCGACCGTTATTCGCTGGAAGACGCCTATAGCGTGCGCACCCGCTTGCAACTGCCTGGCAAGGTGCTTTTTTCCCAGAATGATGACGCCGAGCTGGAAGTGGCCATTCTGGGCGCCTTGGATGATCTGGCCTGGGGCCTGGAACAGTACCTGGAACGCTTGCAGCGCAAGGCCGACAGCAAACGCCGCACGCGGGAAAACCGGCACAAGCTGGACAAACTGCACCGTGCCGCCAGTGAAAGCAGCACCCAGCAGAAGCAGGACTTTTTCAGCGCCGTGAACGCGCTGTTGCCGGAAGTACGCAAGTTCATCGAGCACGAAGTGAATTACATGCGCTCCCAGGGCGACTTGCCATGGGACTTCCCGGAAGTGCAGGATGTGCTGGACGAAGTGCTGGTGCGGGCGTTTGAATCCGGCAACCGGCCAGCAGATTCACACAGCCTGAAAGAATGGCTGATCCAGCTTTCCATTGACGTGTTGGCGGAAGAATCAGCCAAGTTCAAGGCCGAAAGCCAGATGACGCCCAAAGAGAAATGGTACGACCCGCTGGATGAAATCACCGACGAGGAATTCTGGGAGTTTTACCAGCCCGATGATGGCAGACACGTGGAAGACATGGAGTCGGATTACGAAACCGACCCGGAAAAATACGTGGAGAACATCAGCATGGCGCATTATTTCCAGGAAGTGCTGAAACAGCTTCCCGCCCGCTGGCGCCGCGCGCTGGAACTGGTTTACCAGAATCAGGTCAGCCCCGAGCAGGCCGCCCAGTGCCTGAAGGTCAGTCAGGATGAACTACAAGACATGCTGCAAAAGGCCATTGGTTTCCTGCGTGAAAAGCTTACCGAAGCCGGTTTCAACCCGGCCGAAGACGGCATGGTGGCCGAATACCTGACCCCGGAAGATTTTACCGACGAATACAAGCAGGAGGTGGAGACCGAACTGCGCCAGGCCCTGGGTTTGTAATTGGCATCTGACTGTTTATCATCCGGGAACATCAAAAAAGCGGCCCTCGACAGCCGCTTTTTTATTGGCAAGTTTATTTACCGGTTTTCTGGCGCACCTTGTCCACCAGTCGATCCAGAAAAGGTATGACCGCTTCGGTGGCTTTTTCAGTGGCATTCAGCGAGGTGTAGCTGAGGGTGTTGCCGTAGCCGGCCAGGGTTTCGCCACTACGCAGGTCATAGCCATCCACATCCAGCTGGGCGGTGTTGAGTGTGCTGCTGCGGCCGTAGTATTCCAGTTCCTGGCTGCCGGTGGGGTTGATGTTGGCAATCACCAGCGCCTGGCCACCGTGTTTCATGATGGCCTTGCGCAAGGTGGCCAGGTCTGCACCGTCGGCCAGCAGTTTGGGAAAACCGGGAATAAACTGCTCGTTGAGCACCTTGACGTTTTCGGCACGCATTTGTGATTCGATGGTTTTTTCAATGGG
>WGBZ01000179.1 GCA_015494035.1 Lysobacterales bacterium
GATGAGGCCACCGCCATTTTGGCCGGTGATGCGCTGCAAGCCATGGCTTTTGAGGCCCTAACCTTGGCCGAAGCGTCGCCTGCCATCACCCTGGAACTGGTGCGGCAACTGGCGCGTGCCTGCGGCACCTGCGGCATGGCCGGCGGTCAGGCGCTGGATTTGCAAGGCGAAAACCAGCAACTGGACAAACAGCGGCTGGATCAGGTGCATGCCCTCAAAACCGGCGCCCTGATCAGCGCCACCATGAACATGACCGCCAGCTTGCAGCCAGCACTCAGCGAACAGCAAAAAACCGGCATTGCCACCTTTGCCACCCATTTCGGCATGGCCTTCCAGATCATGGACGACGTACTGGATGTGACCGGCGACACCGACACCCTGGGCAAACCCGCAGGCTCGGATGAGAAACAGAACAAGGCCACCTACCCACAACTGTTGGGGCTGGAAGGTTCCATTGAACGTGCCCGGGGACACATTGCCGCAGCCACAGCCGCGGTTGCCGGATTACCGGGTAATACTGATTATCTGAACCAGCTCGGCCAGTGGGTATTGACCCGGCGGCATTAGTAACGACATGGGTGCTTGCCAGATCCGCACCTTTGCAGGCACCTTATTTGACCCGCTTTCCTCTTTGGCGGATAATAAACAGCTACCCCGAATCAAGCAACCATGACCACCAAAACCTTTCCATTGCTGGACCAGATCACGGTTCCGGCTGATCTGCGTCAGCTGGCGCCGGAGCAACTGCGCCAGGTCGCCGATGAGCTGCGTGATTACCTGATCCAGTCTGTTTCCCGCTCCGGCGGCCATTTTGGCTCCGGGTTGGGCACCGTGGAACTGACCGTGGCCCTGCACTACGTTTTCAATACGCCACACGACCGCATCGTGTGGGACGTGGGCCACCAGGCCTACCCGCACAAAATATTGACCGGGCGCAAGGAACGCATTGAAACCATCAAGAAAAAAGGCGGCCTGGCCCCCTTCCCCAAACGCCGCGAAAGCGAGTACGACACCTTCGGCGTGGGCCATTCCTCCACCTCCATCGGGGCCGCATTGGGCATGGCCATTGCCGCGGCCCGCCAGGGCATTGATCGCAAGGCCATTGCCGTGATTGGTGACGGCGCCATGACCGCTGGCATGGCTTTCGAGGCCCTGAATCATGGCGGTGAACTGGCGCCGGACATGCTGGTTATCCTGAACGAAAACGAGATGTCCATTTCGCCCAACGTGGGCTATCTGACCAAAATGTTGGCCAAGATTGTCAGCGGGCGTTTTTACAACCGCGTGCGTGAGCAATCCAAACGGATTATGCGGCGCGATTCCTGGCTGTGGCGGTTCATGTCCCGCTGGGAAGAACACACCAAGGGCATGGTAATGCCCAATACGCTGTTTGAGGAACTGGGTTTTCACTACCTGGGCCCCATCGATGGTCACGATGTGGACCAGCTGGTGCGAACACTGCAGGTCATCAAGGGCATGAAAGGCCCGAAATTCCTGCACATCATCACCAAAAAAGGCAAAGGCTACAAACCCGCCGAGGAAGACCCGGTCAAATACCATGCCGTGTCCCCCTTTGACCCACAAAAAGGCGTGCAGCCCTCAAACGCACCCAAACCGGTCACCTACACCCAGGTATTTGGTGACTGGCTGTGCGACATGGCCCGGATCAACAAAAAGCTCATGGCCATTACCCCGGCCATGCGTGAGGGTTCCGGCATGGTGGAATTTCACAAACAATTCCCCAAACGCTATTTTGATGTGGGCATCGCCGAACAACACGCCGTTACCCTGGCAGCCGGCATGGCCTGCGAAGGCATGCAACCGGTGGTGGCCATTTATTCAACCTTCCTGCAACGGGCCTATGACCAGCTGATTCATGACGTGGCGCTGCAAAATTTACCCGTGCTGTTTGCCATTGACCGGGCCGGAGTGGTGGGCCCGGATGGCCCCACCCATGCCGGCAGCATGGACCTGAGTTATCTCCGCTGTGTGCCCAACATAACCATTATGGCGCCGGCGGATGAAAACGAATGCCGGCAAATGCTGTACACCGGTCACACACTGAACGCACCGGCGGCCGTGCGCTATCCACGTGGCAGTGGCCCGGGCGTGCCCGTGCAAAAAGACATGCAGGCCTTGCCCGTGGGCAAAGGCGAGATTCGCCGCCAGGGTAACGGCTTGGCTTTTCTGGTTTTTGGCTCGCCCCTGAGTGACGTGCTGTCCGTGGCCGATGGCCTGGATGCCACCGTGGCCAATATGCGCTTTGTGAAGCCGCTGGACCTGGAGCTTGTCCGTCACCTGGCCGAAACCCACCATGCCCTGGTGACAGTGGAAGATAACGTGGTCGCCGGAGGCGCCGGCAGTGGCGTCAACGAAGCCCTCCACGCCATGGGCATCCAGATTCCCGTTCTGAACCTGGGCCTGCCCGATGCCTATCAGGAACACGGCAGCCGTGAGGAGTTACTGGCCGAGGCCGGCATCGATGCAGCTGGTATCCAGAAACAGGCAAATGCATTTATCAAAAGGCTGGGCGGCTTGCCCACGGGGCTGAAAAAAGTGTCCGGGGTGTAAGCCCTTTGAGGTGAAGCGCAAACGGGTCGCGGCAGGCAATACTGGCTTTAGTCCGCTCGTTGATCGGTAGACAGGCCGAGTGACGGTGCCTCAGGTTTCCACCCGCAGGCTCCGGAACAGGTGCTCCGGTTTGGCCGGCCGATAAAACAGGTAGCCCTGAAAACGCGTGCAACCGGTGCTGCGTAAAAACGCGAACTGATCAGCATTTTCCACGCCTTCGGCCACCACTTCCAGGTCCAGGTGCCGCCCCATGTCAATGATCGTTTCAATAATCACCCGGGCACTTTTGTCTTTCATGGCGTCGCGCACAAAGCTTTTGTCGATTTTGAGCTGATTCAGGGGCATCTGGCGCAAATAGGCCAGCGACGAATAACCAGTACCAAAATCATCCATGGCCAGCTGCACGCCCAGCAGTTTGAGCCGATTCATCTGTGCCAGCGCGGTTTCCAGATCATCAATGGCCGTGCCTTCGGTGATTTCCACGGTCAGGTTTTCCGGCTCCAGGCCATACTTGTCCAAAGCCAGCTGGATTTCTTCGCCGAAGCCAGGATTGTGGAACTGTTTCGAGCTAACATTGATGGCAATGGAGCAGATCGATTTGCCTTCATCCAGCCAGGCCCGCATTTGCGCGCACGCTTCGTTCAGCACCCACTCACCCACCTTGTCGATGATGCCCATTTCTTCCGCCAGCGGAATAAAGACTTCCGGGTTGATGAAATGACCGCTGGCAATTTTCCAACGCGCCAGCGCTTCCATGGAAACAATGGTGCGGTCGCGGCCCACAATCGGCTGGTAGTACAACGTGAGATTGTTTTGTGCCACGGCCTTGCGCAGGGAGTCTTCGATGTGCAAGCGGGTGTTGGCGTCCTGAATCATTTCTTTTTCGAAAAAGGTGATGCGGTTTCGGCCCTGTTTGGAACGGTACATGGCGGTATCGGCCTGCTGCAGCACCACTTGCGGATCGCCCTCTTCCAGATTGAATACGCGCACACCCAGGCTGGCGCTGCTGTGGTGTTCGTAGCCATCGATGACAAAGCCTTCACTCAACTGTTCCTTGATCATGTTGGCCAGGTGTCTGGCATAGGCCTGGGCTGATCGTTCCAGTTCAAAGAACTGCGTCAACACCACAAACTCATCCCCGGCCAGGCGCGCGCAAATGTCCTGACTACCCAACGCCTTGCGAATTCGGCGGCCCACTTCCCGCAGGAACTGATCACCGAAATGGTGGCCCTTGGAGTCGTTCAACACCTTGAAGCGGTCCAGGTCAATATAAATGATGGCGGCATAGGGGAAGGCCTGGTTGGGCCGGTTGAACAGCTTTTCCAGTTTCTCCTGGAAATACTGGCGATTGGGCAAGGCGGTTAAGGGGTCGGTGTAGGCCAACTTGCGAATCTTGTTTTCGGCCGCTTTCTTTTCCGTCACGTCGGAGAAGACCGAAACAAAGTGGGTGATTTTGCCATCGTCGTCACGCACCCCCGTGATGGTGTGCCAGGCCAGAAAGCGCTTGCCGTTCTTTTTCTGGCACCAGATCTCACCTTCCCATCGCCCTTTGTCCGCCAGCTGTTTGAGGATTTCTTCCTTGTGCCGGTTTTCACTCGCAGGTAACAACTTGAAGGCACTGGCGCCCACGACTTCGTCTTCACTGTAACCGGTCATCTGACAAAAGGCTTGATTGACCTGCAAGGTGATCCCCTGCCGGTCAGCAATGATGATGGCATCATGCGTTTCAAAAGTGGTGGCCGCAATTCGCAGGCTTTCTTCGTGGCGGCGGCGTTTGGTGATATCGAAGATACTGCCACGGATCAGATTCTGACCCGAGGATGGCATGTCCACCAGGTTGATTTCGCAGAGAAATTCTTCCCCGGCTGAATTGATATGCAACCATTCAAACTGCACGTGGCCTTCCTGCTTGACACTGTGCATGTATTTTTCAGCCAGTTCACGACTTGGCCGGCCATCCGGCTGCAAGGGCGGACTGAAGTGCAAAGGCCCTTTTTTGCCCAGGTCATCGCTGCTCATCCCATACAACGCCATGGCCTTTTCATTGGCCTCCACAAACACCTTGCTTTCCAGGTCAATAATGACGATGGCTTCATAGGCATAATCGAACAGGGTGCGGAACCGCTGTTCAGAAATTTCCAGTTTTTTCTGGGCCTGCTTTTCCTGGGTGATGTCAATCATCAAGCCCACCAACTCAACCGGCTTGCCGTGTTCACGAATGACCCGGATCACGTTGCGTATCCAGCGGATTTCACCAAAGCGGTCGTAGACCCGATGTTCCATGGTGAACTGGGTCTTGTGCGCTATGCCCTCGGCAATGATTTTCTCGCAATCAAAACGGTCTTCTTCATGGGTGATAGCCTTCCAGAAATGCGGCACCGTGAACCAGTCTTGTATGTCATACCCCAGCACCCGCTGAGCCTCGTTACTGACAAAAATAAAGCGGTCTTTGCTGGTGTCCACCCGCCACAGGATGACCGGTTGGGTTTGTACTAACGATTCGTACTTGTCACGGCTTAATGCCAGCGCCTTGTTGGCGGCATCCAGCTCGCGAGTACGCTTTTTGACTTCTTCCTCGGTCAGAAAGGTGCGCCCGGTACTGCCCAGCAAGCCGATACCAAGGAAACTGGCAAAGGCCAAACCGCCGGAAAGGATGCCCCAGGCCGACCAGGAAAAATTGTTCTTGAAATAATTTACATGCGGCACCAGGCGCAGTTGCCAAGGGCTTTCGAAGCCGGTTTTTAATGGCACACTCACACTCATGCCGGAAAGCATGGAATCGTCATAAGGAGAAAGGCTTTGATAAAGCACCTTTTCAGCCCGCTCATCGGTGACCATCACCGAAACATCCGGGAATGCAATCTCTGAAATGACGCCATCGACTATCGCCTTCAGGTCAAACACGCTCAACAACTGGCCAACAGGCTTGTCCTCACTGTGCTGATAGACCGAAAGCATGGAAACATAGTCATTGGGTAAGCCCGGCACAGGCATGACATTGCGGGCAAAAATGCCCGCGTGCTTTTCACCCGAACCCACCTTCAATGCCTGCCGAATGGCAGTGGCACTGGGGGCAGAAGCAGAAAAAGCCGAGGCCTGGTGGCCTTCAAGGCCCACAAAAACAGGCGTTTGCCCGGGGACAAACTCATCGGCAGTGGCTGCCTGCACCCACACCAACTCCTTGAGTTGTGGAAAGCGTGCCGTGGCGCGTTGGACAAAACGCCGGAAGGATTCGCCATCGACGGGCCGGTGGCCATTGTCAGGAAAATGGCTTTTGAACAGGTAAAGCAATTCGCTTTGCCAATTCAGTTTTTGCTCCAGGGCCCTGGCCAGAAAGGTGGTCTTGACCTTGAGCATGTCCACAATGCGACTTTCTTCCTGATTCCTCACCACTTGCAACAACACCACCATTAAAGCCAGAATCACCACAATGGGAATGGCAACCGGTGCCAGTCGGGGGCGCCAGATACGGCGGGGACGGGCGAAAAAAAGCAGCATCAGGGGCGTAAAAAGCAACACACCCACGGCATCGCCTGTCCACCACAGAAACAGGTTCTGCCACAAGGAACCCGGTGGCAAATTGCCAGTACCATACCGCAAGACCATGTACAACAGCGTGGAGAACAGCGTAGCCACCACGCCTGCGGTAATAAAGAACAGGAACACATTGCGGTAACGGATCAACGGGTCAGGAAATTTCACCACCCTCGATGCCAGCCAGGCCGCGAAGACAGCCCGAAACAGAGCAATAAGGATTAGCCCGATCTCAATCCAGTAACCTTCGGTAAAATTTACAATCCAGTCAGTGCCTGATAGGTAAAAGCGGATCATCACTTCACCCAGCACGACACCGGGAATGGCCCGTTTACCCCAGAGCAATACAGCGCCCACGCCGATGCCTGCAGCAGGCCAGATGGCAGCAGACAAGGAGGGTTCGTCAAACACATTCAGCACCAGAACGCTGGAGAGAAAATACAGCAGGGAAATGATGCCGGTTTTGGTGAGCCAATCACGCATGGTTTTATTGTAGCATCGGCAAAAATCACCTAGGGAAGTTCTGATTGAATCTGGACGAAGCAGGTTATGCCCGAAATGTCTGAGAACCAGGCGCAAGCCACACGCAATAGCAAGCTATTGTGAAGGTTTGCAACGCAGAAATGGACGATTTTTCGCCGCAAGATGCCGTGTCACGATTCGGTCAGAGGCCCCCCTAGCATCGGATGTGAGTTTTGACCCGGTTTTCTGCCCTGCTGGCACGAATGACGCCATTCCTCTGGGCAAGTGACAAAATTTAGCCTGTTGCAGACCAGTAGTGCCCACTTGCGTCACTTCTTTCTCGGACATGACCTGCCCAGCCGGGTGACCGTCTTCTTTGGGTCGTTTATAATGAAACTCCGTTTCTGCCGTGCATTGGTGTGCCATGCCCCCATTGTTTTTCGATAACCTGCAACGACCGGCTTTACGCGACTGCCTGCTGTTTTCTGCCATGAGCGATGTTCAATTCGCCCAACTGCAAAAACATTGCCATCGGGTTGAGCTGGATGCCGAGCAGAT
>WGBZ01000180.1 GCA_015494035.1 Lysobacterales bacterium
GGTTCAGAGGAAGCAGAATCATTTGCAACGGTACTGGCTGGCCCGGTAAAACTGCACTGGAATGGCAGTACCCCAATACGAATTTGTTGTGTAGTGGCATCGGCTGTCGCCTCGCGAAGCTGCCAGGCTTCGTGTAAGCGTCGATGTGCCTTCGCTCCTTTTCCCGCAGAGTGGTCAAGCTTGTCCAGGGTGTTTTCTATCGCCAGGCTCAGTCTTTGTTCTATTTGATGGCGCCTGCCTGTTAACCAGAGCTTGAATTCTTCGCCGAAATCGATGCCGGCCAGCAGCTTTTTGCCTCCTATTTCCATGAGCAGTGTGCAAGCGCGGTCTGCCTGATTGTTGGCTAATGCAGATTCAAGCTCATTGAGATCAGTTGTAATCGCCAAAGGGTTGGCGGTTATAGATTCACGGGTGATTTCAATCAGATCCGGGCGAACGGTTACTAGCTGTTTTTTTAGAATAAGTACGGTCTGTCGCAGGCTGGCCCGGGCCTGAGCCTGAAAACGTCCCTGCCAAAGCAGTTGACACAATCGTGTCCGGTCAACGGATGTTCCTGGTGTGAGGCAGAGGATGGCAAACAAGGCACGCGCGCGCTTGGCAGTGATGTCAATGGCCGCACCATTGGGTAAGGTCAGTCGAAACGAGCCAAAAAGGCAGGCATGCAAAGGGTCGTTTTCTTGTGGCGTGGGAACTGACACTTCAGCCTAAGCAATTTTTTGCTGAAAGCGCACGTTTTATTGCCGATAGATTGGGTTGTTTCCTACCGATATAAACGATGAGCAAGTGACGCCAGTATGGCGGTGCATATCGGAAAAAATCCTGCCAATGGCAGATTTTACTGTTGCAGGCAATGTGATCCCTTATTTGTCCCGCCATATGATGCCCCCCCAGGCTGTTGTCCAAAGCACAATGCAAAGAAACGCATTTGCCTGCATTTTTTAATGGGAGGTGGCAGTGCGCCCCAGCGCGTGGTGACTGGGCTAGGCTCCCGGTAAACAGTAAAGGCTTGTTTTTCGGACTAATACGCCATTATTTCAAAGACTTAACGGCTAAGTGATAATACCATAGAGCAGAAAATAGCGGGTTTGTCGTTTTATCAGCCTTGGACTTGGCCAGCGCAGTGGGTCTTTACAACCCTGCAAATTTTTAGTTTAGATGGTCATTTTTTGCTGGAATATGAGACACAGAGGATGCATTTATCATTGTCCTTTCCATTAGCCGAGGGCAACCATTTTAATGAATGAGTTTTCAGAATGAGCAATAGCGAGAATCAGCAGGACGAGCAGTGGATGCGTCTGGCACTGGAGCAGGCGCGTATGGCCGAGGCCGTGGGTGAGGTGCCGGTGGGGGCGGTGCTGGTGCGCGATGGGGAGCTCATTGGTGCTGGACACAACCGCGTGATCACCGACAGCGACCCCTCGGCCCATGCCGAGGTGATGGCCCTGCGCGATGCGGGAAAACGGCAAAATAACTACCGTTTGCCCGGCAGCACGTTGTACGTGACGTTGGAGCCGTGCCTGATGTGCGCAGGGGTTTTGGTACATGCGCGTGTCGAAAAGCTTGTTTTTTCCACAAATGACCCCAAAACAGGGGTGATAGCAACGGTGGATCACGCTTTTGACCGGTCATATCACAACCACCAGGTGACTGTGATGAGCGGTGTGCTGGCTGAAGAATCGGCACAGCTGTTGCGCGATTTTTTTGCTCGCAGACGCGCACGGGCGGTTCACTCAAGGTTGCCGGACAATAACTAGCGGCGCCGGACAGCCGCCCAGCACGATGTGCTGTGATCCCCGTTAGGGAAGCTCTGATTGAATCTGGCGCGAACAGATTGTCGTGAAAAATTGTTCAGTTCAAGGCGCAAATCGCACGCAATAGCAAGGCTATTGGGAAGGTTTGCAACGTAGAAATGGACGATTTTACGCCACAAGATGCCGTGTCACGATTCAGTCAGAGCTTCCCTAGTCAAACACACTGACGGAGGAAACATGATGAAAGCACTCAACACATTCTTGAAAATCAGCACGGTACTGCTAGTGGCGTTGCTGGCCGCCTGTGGTCAGACCGGACAGATCAAAAACAGTAAACCCAAGGCAAATGCGCGGGGTGTACTGGCTTTGCCGGAAAACGTGCCGTATCGTTCCGTGGCGCCATTCCAGATTTCCACCCACGACACGCTTGATTTCTATGTTCGCTGGGCTGGCGTGATTCAGGAATACCGCTACCTGCCGGAAAAGAACCAGACCTGTATCCGCGTTTATGGTCATGAGGATTCGGCAGCCGGCCAAAGTCTGGTCAGTACCATTGAACGTCGCAACGAATTCTGGGCCTGCCTGCCGGGCAAGTACGACAAGAATGACCTGAAA
>WGBZ01000181.1 GCA_015494035.1 Lysobacterales bacterium
CAGGGATTCATCGAACACCACGGCCACGTGACGGGCGCCGGTCTGTTCCAGCAAGCGCGTGAGAAAACCCGCAAAGCCATAGACGGCATTGATCACCTCGCCGTTGGCATCGCGAAAGGTATCCGGCAAGGAGTAATAGCTACGAAAAACAAAGATGCTGGCATCAATCAGGTAAACATCGGGTTTCATGGGCAGTCAACTGGCCTCTGGGTTAAGTTTATCGGCTGCGTTTGCCAAACGGAAAGGGCAAAGCGTGCTTGTTTTTGCCGTGGCCGTCCGTGTTTGCCGCTTCCCTAATGGCCAGAAAGAATAACACAGCTATTAACCCGGTATCATCTGGCCTCTGTTAGGGTAATAATAATGGTCAATGGTGATTGAATCAGTAAATTTTATCGCCATCCAGTAAAATAGAAACATCCATAAACGAAAGCTTTTGAATTGGTTTCTATTCAGCTTAACTCCCACATTACATAAGAGGCATCGCCATGAGCACAGCAGAAGAAAAGGCCCGTTTGGGCGAGAAGGTCAGGGATTTTGAGTTGTTGTTGACAGGCAACAAGCGCAAGCACCTGTATGACTACCTGGCAGATGGCTGGCTGGTGCTTTATTTTTATCCCCGTGCCAGCACCCCCGGCTGCACCCAGGAAGGGCTGGATTTTAGCGCTTTGTACGATCGCTTCAGACAAGCCGGCAGCGATATTTTGGGGTGTTCGCGCGACAGCCTCAAGCGGCAGGAAAATTTCAAGGCCAAATACGGTTTCCCCTTTGACCTGATCGCCGACACGGAAGAAGAATTATGCCGGTACTTCGACGTCATCAAGGAAAAAACCCTCTATGGCAAGAAGCACCTGGGCATTGAACGCAGCACCTTCCTGATTGATCCGGACGGGGTGTTGCGGCACGAGTGGCGCAAGGTCAAGGTCAAAGGCCACGCTGAAGAAGTGCTGGAAAAATTGCTGGAGCTGCAATCGGCCTGATGGGTCTTGCCTAGGGACGCTCTGATCGAATCGTGTCACGGCATCTTGCGGCGTAAAATAGTCCATTTCTGTGTGGCAAACCTTCACAATAGCTTGCTATTGCGTGCGGTATGCGCCTTGAACTGAACAATTTTTCACGACAATCTGCTCGCGCCAGATTCAATCAGAGCTTCCCTTGCGTGTTATTCTGCCCGCTGCTTCACCCGCGCATAATACGCATCAGAAAACGCCTGCAGGCGGTTTTCTTCGATGGCCTGGCGGATGCGGCGCATAAATTCCTGATAGAAATACAGGTTATGGATGGTGTTGAGCCGTGAGCCCAGGATTTCGTTGCAGCGGTCCAGGTGGCGCAAATAGGCACGAGAAAAATGCCGGCAGGTGTAACAGCCGCAGTCTTCATCCAGCGGACGGGTATCAAACTGGTGTTTGGCGTTGCGGATTTTGATCACGCCATCCCAGGTAAACAGGTGGCCATTGCGCGCGTTGCGGGTGGGCATCACGCAGTCGAACATGTCCACGCCCAGCTTGACCGCTTCCAGAATGTCTTCGGGCTTGCCCACGCCCATCAGGTAGCGGGGCTTGTCGCTTGGCAGCAGGGGCGTGGTGGCTTTCAACACCTTTTCGCGTAGGTCTTTGGGTTCGCCCACGGACAAGCCGCCAATGGCGTAGCCATCAAAGCCGATTTCCAGCAGGCCGGTGGCCGATTCGGCCCGCAGTTGCGGATACATGCCGCCTTGCACGATGCCAAACAGGGCGTTGGGATTGTCGCCAAAAGCGTCCTTGCTGCGCCTGGCCCAGCGCAAGGACAGGCGCATGGATTCGGCGGCGGTTTTTTCATCCGCCGGGTAGGGGGTGCATTCGTCGAAGATCATCACGATGTCCGAGCCCAGCTGGCGCTGCACGGCCATGGATTCTTCCGGGCCCATGAAGATTCTGGAACCGTCCACGGGTGAGGCAAAGGTCACGCCCTGTTCGGTGATTTTGCGGCGTTTGGCCAGGGAGAACACCTGAAAGCCACCGGAGTCTGTCAGGATGGGTTTGGGCCAGCCCATAAAATCGTGCAGGTCATCATGGGCCTGAATGACCTCGGTGCCCGGTCTCAGCATCAGGTGAAAGGTGTTGCCCAGAATGATTTCTGCGCCCAGCCCGGTGAGTTCATCCGGTGTCATGGCTTTGACCGTGCCATAGGTGCCCACGGGCATGAAGCACGGCGTTTGCACCTGGCCCCGGCTAAAATCCAGCTGACCGCGACGGGCCGCGCCATCGGTGGTGAGAAGGCTGAATTTCATGGCCGGTTTTCCGTTTTGTCGGTCACGTGCAGGCGCAGTTCACGCGGCAGGGCAAAGACCATGTTTTCCGGTTCGCCACTGATTTCTTCCACCTCGCAGCCGCCCAGCTTCTGGCACAGAAATTCGATCACTTCCTGCACCAGCTTTTCCGGTGCCGAGGCGCCGGCGGTGACGCCAATGGTGCGGGCGCCCTGCAGCCATTGCGGACGAATGTCCTGCACGCCGTCAATCAGCCGGGCGGTGACGCCCTGGCGTTCAGCCAGTTCGCGCAAGCGGTTGGAATTGGAACTGTTGATGCTGCCCACCACCAGCACCAGGTCGGACTTGGCGGCGATTTCGCGCACCGCCAGCTGGCGGTTCTGGGTCGCGTAGCAAATGTCGTCACGGCGTGGCCCGGCAATGGCGGGAAAGCGTTTCTGTAGCGTCTGGATAATGTCGGCGGTGTCGTCCAGTGACAGGGTGGTCTGGGTCACGTAAGCCAGCTTGTCGGGCTGCTCCACCTGCAGATTTTCGGCGTCTTCACGCGATTCCACCAAGTAGATTTTTCCACGACTGTTGGCCTTGTCCCACTGACCAAGGGTGCCTTCCACTTCGGGGTGGCCAGCGTGGCCGATGAGTATCAGGTCGTCGCCTTTTTTGCTGTGGCGGGCCACTTCCATGTGCACCTTGGTGACCAGCGGGCAGGTGGCGTCAAATACCTTCAGGCCACGCGCTGCCGCGCGTTCGCGCACGGCACGGGACACGCCATGGGCCGAAAAAATCACCGTCTGGCCGTCAGGAATCTGTTCCAGTTCATCCACAAAAACCGCGCCACGCTGGCGCAGCTGGTCGACCACATAGCGGTTATGCACCACTTCGTGACGTACGTAAATCGGAGCGCCAAACAGGTCCAGGGCGCGATTGACAATGTCGATGGCGCGATCGACGCCGGCGCAAAAACCACGCGGGTTGGCCAGAAGGATTTTCATAGGGAGGTCGTTTTATTGTCTGCTTGCTTGTTTGTCGGCTTGTCCGGGTGCTGGCCAAACAGGGCATCCAGCACCAGCAACACCGCGCCCAGGGTAATGGCCATGTCGGCCACGTTGAAGGCCGGCCAGTACCAGGTCTGGTAGTGCCATTCGATAAAATCCACCACATAGCCCTTGCTCAGGCGATCAATGGTGTTGCCAATGGCCCCGCCCACAATCAGCGCCAGGCCAATGTTCAGTAGCCGGAACTGAAAAGCGGTCTGCTTCATCCAGCGCATCAGCATCAGCACGATGGCGATGGCCAGGGCGCTCAGAAACCAGCGCTGCCAACCCGACTGATCGGCCAGAAAGCTGAAGGCCACGCCTTCGTTGTGCATCAACGTCCAGTTGAACCAGGAGGTGACCGGCTTGCCCACGTACAGTTCCAGTTTTTCGCTGGCCAGGGTTTTGCTCCATTGGTCCAGGGCCACCACCAGGGCGGAAATCCACAGCCACCAGAGGCCGGAACGGCCACCGGGCTGGGCAGAAGGTGTGTTGCTGGCAGCTGGGTTCATGGCATCACGCAAAGGTTCGGGTTTCGCCGGGGCCATCCACGTTAATCACGCAGCGGCCGCAGAGTTCGGGGTGTTCGGCGTGCTGGCCCACATCGGGGCGAATGTGCCAGCAGCGCACGCATTTTTTGCCTTCAGCCGGTGCCACGGCAATGGCCGCGGGTTGGCCGGCCACTTCGATGAGGTGGGCATTTGCGGGCTTTTCACTCAGGGGTTTGATCTGTGCCGCGGAAGTGATCAACACAAAGCGCAACTCGTCATTGATGGCCTGCAAGCGTTGCTGCAGTTCATCCGGCGGGTAGAGGCTGACTGCGGCATCCAGTGACGAACCTATGTCCCCGGCAGTGCGCAATTCTTCCAGGTGCTTTTTGGTGGCCTCGCGGATTTCCTCCACCAGCGACCAGTTGTCGTCGGGCCAATTCTGGCTGTCGGCATCCGGCAACTTCGGGAATTTGTGCCAGGTGGCAAACAGAATGTGTTTGTCTTCAATATTACTGCCGACAGGCAGGTTCTGGCGAATTTCGTCAGCGGTAAAAGTCAGTATTGGCGCCATCCAGCGCACCAACGCTTGCAGGATGTGATACAGCGCCGTTTGGGCGGAGCGTCGCGCCGGGCTGTCGGCCCGGGCGGTGTAAAGCCGGTCTTTGAGGACATCCAGGTAGAAAGCGCCCATTTCCTGCGAACAGAAATGGTGCAGTTTCTGGTACACCTGATGAAACTGATAGGCGTTATAGGCCTGGGTCAGCTCGTCCTGCAGGGTTTTCGCGCGTCGGATGGCCCATTGGTCCAGCTGCGTCAGCTGTTCCAGCGGCAAGGCCTCTTTGGGGGTGAAATCGCTGAGGTTGCCCAGCAAAAAACGCGCGGTGTTGCGAATGCGGCGATAGGCATCGGCCACGCGCTTGAGGATCTCGTCGGAAATGGTCATTTCGTTGCGGTAGTCGGCAGAAGCGACCCACAAGCGCAGAATGTCCGCGCCCATTTTGTCGATGATCTGTTTGGGCACAATCACGTTGCCCAGCGATTTGGACATTTTCCGGCCATTGGCATCCACCACAAAGCCGTGCGTCAAGACCTGTTTGTAAGGCGCGTGCTGGTTGATGGCGGTGCCCGTGAGCAGGGAGGACTGGAACCAGCCACGGTGCTGGTCGGAGCCTTCCAGGTACAAGTCGGCCGGTTCATTCAGGTTGTCGCGGCGGTTGAGCACGGCAAAGTGAGACACGCCAGAATCGAACCAGACGTCCAGCACATCGGTGATCTTGTCATACTGCTCGGCTTCTTCGCCCAGCAGTTCTTTCGGATCAAGATCGAACCAGGCATCCATGCCTTCTTTTTCCATGCGCTTGGCCACTTTTTCCATCAGCTCCGTGGTTTGCGGGTGCAGTTCGCCGGTTTCCTTGTGCACAAAAACGGTGATGGGAACACCCCAGGTGCGCTGGCGGGAAATGCACCAGTCGGGGCGGCCAGCGACCATGCCGCGGATGCGTTCCTGACCCCATTCCGGCACCCACTGAACGCGGGTTATTTCTTCCAGGGCGGATTCGCGCAGGCCGTTTTTGTCCATGCTGATAAACCACTGCGGCGTGGTGCGGAAAGCCGTGGGGGTTTTGTGTCGCCAGCAATGCGGGTAGCTGTGCTGGATTTTTTCCAGATGCAGCAGGGCGCCGCGTTGTTTCAGTTCTTCGATGATGCTGTCGTTGGCCTTCCAGACGTGCTGGCCGGCGAACAGTTCGGTGTTAGGCAGATAAACGCCATTGCCCGCAACGGGGTTTTCCACCGGAAGATCGTACTGGCGGCCCACCTGAAAGTCTTCAACGCCATGGCCAGGTGCGGTGTGCACCGCTCCGGTACCGGCCTCGGTGGTAACGTGTTGACCAAGCACAATGGGCACCTGGCGGTCGTAAAAGGGGTGTTGCAGCATCAGGCCTTCAAGCTGGGCACCAGTGGTTTCCGCCACCACTTCAGGGTTTTTGATGCCATAGCGGGCGCTGACCTCATCCACCAGATCACTGGCGATCAGCAGCCAGCCGCTGTCATGGCCTTTGACCAGCGCATAGGCAATGTCCGGGTGCAGGGCTACGGCCTGGTTAGCCGGCAGGGTCCAGGGGGTGGTGGTCCAGATGGGCACGGACACCGGCTGATCGCCGGACAAACCAAAAACCTGCAGCAGCTGTTGTGGCTCGACGGCGGTAAACGCCACGTCAATGGCCGGCGAGACCTTGTCCTGGTATTCGATTTCGGCTTCGGCCAGGGCCGATCCGCAGTCGAAGCACCAGTTGACGGGTTTGACGCCTTTTTCCACGTGGCCGTTTTCGATGATGCGCGACAGCGCACGCACCATGTCGGCTTCGTAGTGGAAATCCTTGGTCAGGTAGGGGTTATCCCAGTCGCCAATCACGCCCAGGCGCTGGAATTCCTGTTTCTGCGCGGCCACCTGGCGATCGGCGTATTCGCGGCATTTCTGGCGAAAGGTTCTGGCGTCGACTTTCTGGCCAACCTTGCCGACTTTCTTTTCCACCTGAATTTCAATCGGCAGGCCGTGGCAGTCCCAACCGGGAACATAAGGTGCCTGGTAGCCGGACAGCAGCCGGGACTTGATGATGATGTCCTTGAGCACCTTGTTGAC
>WGBZ01000182.1 GCA_015494035.1 Lysobacterales bacterium
GCACACAACACAGCGAACAAAATAAGCCCCCCGAGTGGAAGTGAAAAGACTCCAAAGAGCCAAATGCGGCGGGTTAGCGGGCGTACAGCCATCTGAGCAAATTTTCGATGCCAGCGCCAGGGAAAGAGCAAGAGCAACACCGAGGTGATTACCAGTATCCAGCCAAAGAGATTAAATGCGTACGAGAAAAGCATCCGAGGCGAATAGACTAAGAGCGATAAGCCCACCAAGAGCCGAATGGCCATCTCAGTCAAGTGTGTCCGGGCAGAACTCGCAAAAGAATTTAAGAACTGTACAGCGAACTTTGGGGCAAAAAAGGAGGCCGTAGCTACGCTAATTAGATAGATTGCAGCAAAAATACGACTGTCAGTGCCAATGATTCAACCACTATTTTCGCCTAGCTGTCGGGTATCATTATTCGTCTTTTAATACGTTCATCGCGCAGTGAATGACTGCCAATACGTCTATTTGGTCTGACTTGATATAGTAGATAAGTCTATATGGCCCTGAAAATACTTCTCTTATTTGATCCAAATCATATTCTGGCACTTTGCGGCCAGCCAAGGGAAAAGCTGCTATTTGCATTGACTTCTGTGTAATTCTGTCTACCGTACGCAAAGCATAGGTGGGAGAATTCAGCGCAATGAACGCATAGATGGCCTCCAATTGTTGCTCAGCAGTCTCTGTCCAGTGGACTTTCATTCAGGCAGGCCGTACTTCTTCCTGATTTCCGCCACGTCTGTTGTTCTTTCTGCCTTGCTATCCTCTACCCCTTGCTCTATAGCTTCGCGCACATATATCTCATGCATGAGGTCTTCCCATGTGGCAGTGGGTGGCAATTTCTCCACCAACTTGTGAGCGTCTTCCTTTTGGATCACCTTTGACATTTTACCTCCGATTGAATCTGTGACTTTCATCTTGATATTCCTCCCCACAGTTTTGACTGGCAGTGTGCACAAAATAGCATGACAGACAGGGGGCTGTCCATTGCATGTTTTGCGCCCTGTTTATGCCAAGCTGCGGGATTGTGAAGGGCGGCAAAAGAACAGCACAAACAAGATCAGGCTGACTGCCCAGGTGACCATGGCCGATGCCAGATCATGGGAGAGGAAATGGGCGCCGCGCAGTTGCTGCGCAAACCCGAATACCACCCCCAGGATGACAACGGCTGACAAGACCCGCCAGCGCCAGCGGGGAAAGTAAGCCACGGCGAAAAAATACAGCGCAAACCAGGCATAGGCGGCGCTGGCGTGGGCGGCGGGAAAACAGTGACCATAAGCAAAGGTGCCGGGGTGTGGGTGAAACAGACCCACATAGGGTTTGTCGCCACCAAATTCCAGCAAATCCCACGGGCAGTCCATGTGCGTGATGGTTTTCAAGGCCGAAACGCTCAAGGTGCCCAAGCCGAGGGCCAACGCCAGGTACCATAAACCCCGCCGGTAAGGCGCCAACCGGGTTTTTTTCAGGGATAATCCCGCCAGCACCAGAATGGCCAGGTAGGCCGCCAGCAAGGCGTATTTGGCCCAGCGATGGATAACGGTTTCCAGCAACCAGTGCTGCTGCCAGGCCCAGGCATGGCCCTGCCAGCGGTAGAGCAGCGCGGCCAGTTGGTGATCCAGCCCCGATTCCTGCAGCCCATAAACCGCCAGTGCTCCGGGCAGCAGCCAGGCCAGGTGTTTAAGCAACCAGTCCCGCTGGCAGCGTGCCGCTGAATTGGCCGTGCCAGCCTGCCCCATCAGGCCAGCGCCTTGCCGTAGAAGAGTTCCAGGGTTTCCCGTTTCAGGCGGCGTGAAATGGTGTTCTGATCCCGGCGCGACAGTTCATGGCTGCGGGTGGTGAACAGGTAGCGGTCGAGATCAAATTCACGCAGCATCATTTTGGTGTGAAACAGGTTTTCCTGGTACACGTTGACGTCGTACATGGTGTAGTCGCGCTTGAAGCGTTTGTCCAGAAAGTCCTGGATGGAATGGATTTTGTGGTCGATAAAAATCTTTTTGCCATCGGCCTTGCGGGTAAAGCCGCGCACGCGGTAATCCAGCGTGGCCACGTCCGGGTCAAATTCCTGCAGCAGGAAATTCAGCGCCTTCAGGGGCGAAATCACGCCGCAGGTGGACACGTCAATGTCCACCCGAAAGCTGGCGATGCCGTTGTGCGGGTGCAGTTCCGGGTAGGTATGCACCGTCAGGTGGCTTTTATCCAGGTGCCCGACCACG
This sequence comes from Lysobacterales bacterium, assembly GCA_015494035.1. Classification (GTDB taxonomy): domain Bacteria; phylum Pseudomonadota; class Gammaproteobacteria; order Xanthomonadales; family Marinicellaceae; genus S144-45. The sequence goes on from WGBZ01000182.1 coordinate 2,214, forward strand.
GATTCTTTTTCCGGCAACTGCGCGCTTGTGGGTGTGTTGACCGGGCCTTCTGAAATCAGAATGGTGACCGATGCGCCTTCGGGCTCGTAATCCTGCTTGGCAATATTGAGGATGTTGGCGCCGATGATATCGGAGACACTCACCAGGATTTGCGTCAAGCGCTCGGAGTTGTATTCCTCATCAATGTATTTGATGTAGGCTTTCTGCTCTTCGGGCGTTTTCGCGTAGCAAATGTCGTAGATATTGAAGCTGAGGGTTTTGGTCAGGTTGTTGAAACCACTGAGCTTCAGGCGGGGCAAAGGTTTGACCACAGCGTTTTTCCTTAAAGGGTACACGGGGATAAAAGTAAGCCGGTCATTTTACCAGATGGGGACACCGCCGGGGTAGTGCCCGCAGCCCCTCAGGCACCAACGGCTGCGCTTTTCTTTTGTGAAACCGGCCTCAAATGGGTAAAATGCCGAATTCACGGGACAACGAAGCCAGCGCATGAATAGCAACTACCTCGACTTTGAACAGCCTTTGGCCGAACTGGAAGCCAAAATTGAAGAACTGAAAAACGTCAGCCACGACAATTCCCTGGACATCGAGGAGGAAATTTCGCGCTTGCAGGACAAGCTGCAAAACAAGACCCGGCAGATTTTCTCCCACCTCAACGACTGGCAGGTCACGCAGTTGGCCCGCCACCCCCTGCGCCCATACACACTGGATTACGTGAATCTGCTGTGCCAGCACTTTGAAGAGCTGCATGGCGACCGCATGTTTGCCGACGACCCGGCCATTGTGGGCGGCATGGCCGAGTTTCGCGGCCAGCCGGTGATGGTGATTGGCCACCAGAAAGGCCGC
>WGBZ01000183.1 GCA_015494035.1 Lysobacterales bacterium
TCCAGTTCCGCGGCCAGCATCAGCAGTTCGGCTGTTGTCAGCGGTTTGTCGCAGGCGTGGTTGACCGCCAGCAAGGTGGCCACAATGGAAGCAGCACTGGAGCCCAGGCCGCTGGCCACGGGCAGATTTTTGTGCAAGGTCAGTGCCAGTGGTTGTGAGGGCAGCCGGCGTTGGTGCAGGGCATCCACAAAACGCAGATAGGTTTTTGTGACCAGATTTTCGGCCGGATCAACAGGCACCACCTGGGCGTGAGTTCCGGTCACGCGCAAGGCGTAGGTCGGCGCCGGGGTGGCTTCCACCACATCCCCCAGCAACGGCCCATCAACGGGCGCAATGGCTGCACCGAGTAGATCAAAACCCACGGAAAAATTGCCGATGGATGCCGGTGCGTAGGCGCGAAAGACCGGCTGGTCGATTTTTGACTGGTTCATGCGCTGGATTATGCCCCAATGCACGCTGCGGATAAACCACCAGAGTGCATGAGGCCGGCCAAAAGGGCTTGACCTTGTTGCGGGGTTACATTCAGGCAATAAAAAAGCCGACCCCTTGCGGGGCCCGGCTTTATTTATAAAGAGAGTTTATTGTGTTTTTTTAAGGGCATTCGTAAGTGTACTTGACGGGGCAAACCCTCTGAGCATTGCCGGTCTCGGGGTCAGTAATATATTGGCAGCCTATATCAACCCGAATAACAACGCAAGCAGCGGGGGTGTTATTCTCTTCGATGAAGTGAAAACCGGCAAACTCCAGGAATGACCTCCATTCGTTGTAGTTGTTCCAGCCCTGATTTTCAACATCGAATTGCAAGCGTATGAAATTCCCCAGTTGGTCCGGGAAGAACAGGGGGCGTCCCTCACTATCGGCCATTGCAACAATCTGAGGGAACTGATTAGGTGGGAAGGCGACATCCAGTGAGCTGCCATCCGGCAGTACATAGTGGATAATCCAGGCGCGCTCTGGCACTTCTACGTTAACTGTCAGCCCTGTTCTTGATCCCAGGCCGACGCTTCCCTCAAAACCATGTAGTCTCGCCATGTATTGTTCAACCATATTGGTGTGTTCATTGAACAAGGTCTGAATGAGAAGGGTTCGGTAAGTTGGGTGATTGACAATGCCCCAAATGTCACCAATGGGGTCTATGCCAGGGAGGCTTATCCCCTGTTCATCAATAACAACTGTTGTGTCACCTGCCAACAGACGTCCTTTTAAAATGGTATAGGCACCAACGAGCTCATCAAAGTCCTGCTGTTGAGAGGCGGTCAGTGTCTCTGGTTCAACGTGCAGGCCAGGAGAGAAGGATCGACCGGGGTTGCCGCTGCTGGAGATAAGGTAGGCTTTTGTTGTTTTCGTCACGGGATTAAAGAGATAGATCTCTTGTGCATCCCCATTGCCCGTGTAGGATAGTTTTGCTTTGATGATAAAAGCTTCCTCACTGTAGCAAGTCGAGCATTCAACCAAATGGTTGATGCTCGCCCATGCCATGTTGTGTGTCAGCAAGAGCAAAAGACCAATCATGAGCTTCTTCATGGCATTCTCCTTGTGTATATGGATACGTAGCACGACTTCGTGCTACATTAATTCTATTACCATAGATGCGGGGGGTGTCAAGTGTTTCGCAATAAAAAAGCCGACCCCTTGCGGGGCCGGCTTTGTTTGGCTGGGTGAATCGTTGTTCTGCAGTGATCAGAACTCGATTCGAGCCGAGAAGCGCACGGCTTGTGGATCCTGCCAGTTGGTTGGCAGCAGGTAGTTCGGATCGGGTACACCGCTTTCCTGCTCGGCGGTTTCAACCACTTCAGTCACGTTATGTGCATTAAAGAGGTTGAACACGTCCACGCGGTAAACCGCACGAGCATTACGCCAGTCCAGATCCTGCGTGTACTGCAGAGACAGGTCCACGTTGGTCAGGAAAGGAGTGCGGCCACGGGTGCCGCGAGGCACCAGAACGCCGTTCTGATAGAAGGACTCTGCGCCATAGGCTGCCGCAAATGGGTCGGTGGGGTGTATCCCGAAGGCATTAATGGGGCGGCCGGTTTGCATCAGCACGTTGAAGCCCAGTTGCCAGTCGGGAACGAATTCCCAGGCACCGAACAGCTTGACCACGTGTGTGTGGTCATTGGGCAGCGGGCCATAGGCGCCGTCCAGCAGACCGGGCTGGTCAAACAGGGTGGTCAGGCCGGCATCGTCCTGGCCATTGTCTGAGCGCACATAGCCTTCGTTGTTGCCGTAGTTCTTGCCATAGGTGTAAGAACCCTGCAGGTAATACTGGCCATCCCAGACTTTTTCAAAGTAGAACTCGACGGCTTTGTAGGTCCGTTTGGATGAGGGATACCCCAGCAGTTCGGCAGACAAGTCGGCGTACTCACCGTATTCCGGCAGGAAGATGCGCATGTCCTCGCCCGGGTTGGTCAACACGTACTGGTGGAAACCGGTCCAAACGTCAGCAGCAGTTTCGCCGTCCAGAGTCAAGCGGTTGCCTGCCCACTGGATAACGGCTGCATCAATAGCCACGTCTTCGATAGTGCTTTTCAGATCGCGGTAAATGTAGCGCACGCCGCCACGGAAGCCGTCAAACCACTCCTTTTCATAGCCCAGGATCAGTTCGTCCTGATACATGGGGTCAATGTTCAGGTCACGAATGGCGTCTGGGTCTGGAATGGTGCCGTCACCAAACACATCACTTTGCAGCAGGCCACCCAGAATCGGGGTGTCATCGGGATTGAGACCGAGCAGCTCGTAAAAGTCCTGTGTGAACAGCTCGGCACCGGCCAGACGCACGTTTGTGTTGGACGCAATGGGTAGATGGTAACGACCCAAAGTGGCATACAGCTTGGAGACGCCATCGCCGTTAATGTCCCAGGTAAAGCCCAGACGGGGGGCAATCTGGTTGGTGATCTTGATGAATGAATCGCCGTTGGAGTTTTTGTTGTCAAAGGCTTCGTTACGCAAGCCCATTACCAGGGTCATGTCATCGTTGATCTGGAAGGTGTCTTCCAGGTAAACGGCGCTGGAGATCACATCAAAGGAACCACCGTTCTGGAAGACGCGAACGCGTGCAGATTCACCAGTAGAGGAGCGGGAGTCGTCAAAATAGCGGTAATAAATACCACCGGAATATTGCTGCAGGTTATCAGAGGTGTTTTTCTGATAATCCAGACCGAAACGCAGGGTGTGGTTTTGCGCCACAGCCCATTCGGCATCAACACGGGCCTGGTTGCGCTCATCGGCTGCAGTTGTGGGAGCAAAATTAACCCAGTTGCCCAATGGTACGTTGACTCCGCCACGGCTGTCCAGAATGACCGGATTTGAATCCAGTGAGCTGCCATCGGTACGGTCATACTTGTTGCGGCCTACCATGGCAGTCAAAGTAAAGTCTGGCGTGAGGTAGCCGGTGTATTTCAAAATGGCATTTTCGCCGCCACGTTTTGCAATTGATGTGCCCACTTCATCACCAGGTTGCTTGGTGATAAGGTCGTAATCAAAAGTGGTAATCTTGACGTCGCGCTTGTCCGACCAGCCGGTGAATTCCAGCTTGTGGTTATCGGTGATGTTCCAGTCCAGTTTAATGCCCCAAAACGGATCACTCTGGGTAGCGTCATCCAGCTGGGTGCCTGCGGAAACCACATTTTTGCTTTCAATATCACGCGCTTCGTACAAGGCGTAGATAAACAGCTTGTCCTTGATAATGGGGCCGCCGGCTTCTACGTAAGCGGTCAAACTGTCGCGTTCGTCCTGAGTATTGGAGGAAATCAAGGTGCCATCTTGACGAATCACGTCAGGGTTGGTTTTGCGGAATTTATTGGGGGTGTAATAAATGCCCGCACCAAATTTCCACTCGTTGGTACCGCTTTTGGTCACGGCGTTCACCACGCCGCCGGTGGAACGGCCAAATTCAACGCCATAACCGCCGGTTTTGACCTGGAATTCCTTGTAGAACTCAAAAGGAACGGTGGACCCGCCCAGGCCGTTACGGAAGTTGGTTACGTCCATGCCGTTGATGAAATAAGCGTTTTCACCCACGGAGGCGCCACCAAAGGAAGCCAGGTTGCCAAAGGCGCCATCACCAACCACGGTGCCCGGTGCCAGCAGGGCAATGGAGGTGGTGTCACGGCCAACAGGCAAGCGGTCGTAGGTGTCTTCGTCAAAGATGGTGGTGGATTCCACAGACGAGACGTCAATGGGCGAAATCTTGCCGCCATAGGCCACGACCTTATCCAGCTTGGTTGCCCCTTCGCCACCGAGCACGGCACTGGCGTTGGTGCCCGTACCGACGTTGACTGACAGGCCTTCGAGAACGGCATCCTGTTTGCCCGGCGCGGAAATCACCACGTCGTACTTGCCGACTGGCAAGGAAGGCACACGGAAGGAACCGTCATCCTTGACCTGGACTTCGCGTTTGAAGCCGGTTTCGGGGTTTTTGATGATGATGACCGCTTCGCCCACAGGCTGTCCGGAGTCATCAACCACGGTCCCGTAGAGGTAACCTACGGTATTGGATTGGGCCAGAACCAGCGATGCAAACATCGTTAGAACCAGGCCGATTAGGGTCTTTTTCATTGCGTTTCCTCTATGTATTGACAGTAAAAAAAGTAAACAACGCTCTCGCACATAACAGCGTATTGCTCTTTATACCAAAAAAAGTGGGTGTTTAACACATCTTTAACAAAAAAAGAGTCTCTGGAGGGCTCAACAGAAATGCGCGTTTGCATGGTGGTTGTCGGAGTCTGTTTACGGGCGCTTTGTCTGGTCCCGATAGCGCTGGCAAATGCTGCGTTCATCGGGGTTTTCCACCGCAAACACGATGTCGCTCAGCAGGCGCATCAGTTCCTCGTGGCTGAGGGCGTTGGTGACCTTGTCCATGATGCGCGGGTCCACTTGTGCGTAGACGTTTTGGCCGTTAGACAGCGATAATTCAACGCTGGCCGCGTGGTAGCCGTTTTCCGGTTGCTGGCCGGCTTCATAGCGGTCACGGTCCTGGTCAAACAGCGTGTCATAGCGGCTCGCCAGGGTGGCTTCATCCTCATCGTTGATGGACTCACTCACGTGCACCTCCCAGGCCGGATCCTGCCAGACCAGTTGGGCCTGTTGGTCGTATTGGCGCGCGGCGGTGAGAAATTCTTCCGCCAGTTGGCGGTGAAAGAAAACGTACTCGTACATGGTTGGTTACCTCCTAACTATGGAAGCGCTGATCGAATCATGAAATTGCCTCTCATCCCTGAAATGTCCGATAATTGCATAGAAGGTCTTGCCAATAGCCCGCTATTGGCTATGAACTTCGCCTTGTTCTCGAATATTTCAGGCATAACATGCTTCGTCCAGATTCAATCAGAGTTTCCTAAAAAATTTCGCCCACCATGCAGCGCAGCGAACCGCCAGCTTTTTCCAGCTCGCTCACGTCCACTGCGTGCAGGCGGAATCCCCAGTCACGCAGTCGCTGTTGCTTTTCCCGTGCCAGTGTTTTGAGGGCGGTCTGGCTGAAAAACACGTCATTTTCGGTGATGCTGATGCAATTGCCGGCAAAGGCCATTTTTTCCTCATCGTTGAGCACAATGCTGCGGTCGGCATAAAACCGGATAATGGCTTGTGGCACCTGCGGATCGGCAAAAGAGCCCGGGTGAATCACCAGGGCTTTGCCGGCCAGCACGGCCATCACCACGTTGGTGTGGTATTCATCGGGTTTGAGGTCAAACCGGAACAACGCGTCCAGCCCGAATGCCCTGGCCATGGCGTGTGCGCCGGCTTCATCAACCCGTTCGCTCAGGCCCACAAAGCCGATATTGCGCGCGCGATCCGGCACTAAGGCCCCGGTCAGTTCGGCAATAACAGGCGCTTGTGACAGGTCAATGGTTTCGTAGCCCAGTACCTCGCTGAAAAACCGGCGCATGTCGGCTCGCTGTGTCTCCTTTTGGCGGTTTTCGTGCCGCATGTGGCCAATGATGCAACGCTTACCATGGCTGGTGGCAAAGGCATTGTTGGGGAACACCGCGTCCGGGGTCTCCGGTGAGCCTGGAAAGGTGGCCACTGGCACCCCACAGGTGCCAATTCGCCGTGCCAGCTCCATTTGCTGGGCCATGGCGCGCAGTGCATCAGTGCCTTCGCCCATGCGCATGTAGTGGTTGTCTCTGGCGGTCTGTTCATCCAGTGAAAAGCCCACCGGCGAGACCATGAACGCGCCTTTCATGGTGGCCGGGAGTGTGCGCGGGAATCGCTCCGGTGTGATGTGGTGCTGAAAGTCTTCCGGTGAAGAAACAATCAATGGCTGAGTCATGGGTTGAGTCATGGCTGTCCTGTTCTGTTGTGTTTCGTTGTGCATTTTTGGCAAGCGTGCCGGGCCGGGTCTCTATGGAAGCTCTGATCGAATCGTGACACGGTATCTTGTGGCGCAAAATCGCCCATTTCTGCGTTGCAAACCTTCGCAATAGCTTGGCTATTACGGGCGGTTTGCGCCTTGAACTGAACAATTTTTTACGACAATCTGCTCGCGCCAGATTCAATCAGAGCTTCCCTAAAAATTTGTACGGCCTTTATTACACGGTGCCAGGGGCAATGGGAATCAGTTGGCGCGCTTCATCCAGTATCGTCACGTCATCCGGTCGCCGGGGTGCCTGACTGACCAGGTGATTTTTCCACAGGCGGTTTCCCGGCAGGCCATGATACAGGCCCAGAATGGGGCGAATCAACCAGTTCAGCGGCGTGCCCCGGGCCAGTTGTTCCTGGCAATATCGGCCATAGTATTCCAGCACCTCATCGCGCAATGCCGGTGCCGGAGGGCCATCAGGGAAAAGGGCGTTTTGCAGTTCAGCCAGCAACCACGGGTTGTTCCATGCCGCCCGACCAATCATGACGCCGTCTGTCTGCTGCAGGTGCCCACTGGCGGCTGCCACCGAATCAATGCCCCCGTTGAGCACGACTTCCAGCTGGGGGAAATCAGCCTTCAGTCGGTAGGCGTAGTCGTATTTGAGCGGTGGCACGGTTCGGTTCTGTTTGGGGCTAAGTCCGTTCAGCCAGGCCTTGCGGGCATGCAGTATCAGTGTGCTGCAACCGGCGTGTTGACACTGCTGAACGAAATCTCTGAGATACTCATAGCTTTCCATGTCATCCACCCCGATCCGGGTTTTGATGGTCACCGGGACATGAACGGCTTCATTCATGGCACGCAGGCAGTCGGCCACCAGGCCTGGCTCCTTCATCAGGCAGGCGCCAAAACGTCCTTGCTGAACACGATCACTGGGGCAGCCAACATTCAGGTTGATTTCGTCATAACCCCACTGTTCTCCCAGTCTGGCGCAGGCTGCCAGTGCCTCCGGGTCGCTGCCACCCAGTTGCAAGGCCACCGGCTTTTCTGCCGGGGAAAACGCCAGCTGCCGCGCAGGCTGGCCATGCAGCAAGGCGCCGGTGGTGATCATCTCGCTGTACAGGCATGCCGACGGCGCCAGCAGCCGGTGAAAATAACGGCAATGGCGGTCCGTCCAGTCCAGCATGGGGGCCACGCACAGGCGGTGCGTCAGGCTGGCTGATGGGGCATGGGTCGGCACGGCAGGCATGGGCGATTGACCACGGCAAGGAAAAACGCAATGATACAATGCCCTCAGCCCAGTCCAAAGGAATAAATCGTGCCGGATCCGTCTTCTGCAAGCCCGTCAACACCTGTTATGCCGCCGGAAAAAAACGCGACTTCCACTGACAGTCATTCGCCGTCAAATCCGCCTTCCCTCTCGGTCAGGCAATTGGGCCTGACCTGGTTAAAAGGCGTATTGATGGGGGCGGCGGATGTGGTGCCTGGTGTGTCCGGCGGCACCATGGCCCTGATTACCGGTATTTATGACCGCCTGATTGCGGCCATTGCCTCGCTGACGCCGCAAACTATCCGCCTGTTGTTGCAAGGCCAGCCCGGATTATTCTGGCGGCGGATTGATGGGGCTTTCCTGCTCAGCCTGCTGGCGGGTATCGCCACGGCATTTCTTCTGCTGGCTGGTGTTATTCGCTGGCTGCTGGTGCACCAGCCACTGATGACCTGGTCATTTTTCTTTGGCCTGATTCTGGCCTCGGCGGTGTTGATTATCCAGCGAGCCAGGCCCAGAACGGCATCGGCCTTGTTGTGGATCCTGCCAGGCTTGATGGTCGGCTGGTGGATCAGTGCCTTGACTCAGGTCCAGGTGGATCCATCCCTGGGGATGGTGTTTTTCTCCGGCATGCTGGCCATTACGGCCATGATACTGCCGGGCATCTCGGGCAGTTTCATTTTGTTGTTACTGGGCATGTATTCGGTGTTGATTGCCGCCGTGGATGAACGCCAATGGCTGGTGCTGGCGGTTTTTATTGCCGGAGCGGTCATTGGTTTGTTGGGGTTTTCCCATTTTCTCAAATGGTTGCTGGCGCGTTACCACAGCCAGACCTTGCTGTTTCTGTGTGGGCTGATGCTGGGTTCCCTGCGAAAGATCTGGCCCTGGGAAGCGCGCCTTGAGGCCGGTTCGCTGACGGCCAATGGCGTGGCTGCTAGCGAAAAAATCATGCCCTGGCAGGTGCCAACGGCTGATCTGCTGTATTCCCTGTTGTCGCTGTTTGCGGCCATCGGGCTGGTTTTTGCTGTTCACGCCATGGGCCAGAAGCTGGCCAAACACCCCACAGGTCATCACCAACTCAAGGACACATTATGAGCTTTTCACGACAAAACACCGCCCATCAGCCCAGTTTTTACTGGTATGACCTGGAAACCTTCGGCCTGAATACCCGCTCCGATCGTATTGCCCAGTTTGCTGGCGTGCGCACTGACATGGATTTGAACGTGATCGGCGAGCCGGATGAGTTTTTTTGTCAGCCGGTGTTCGACTACCTGCCCGACCCGGAAAGCAGTCTGCTCACCGGCATCACACCCGATCAATGCGAAGCCAAAGGCCTGCGGGAAGCGGAATTTGCCAATAAAATCCATCAACAATTCAGCCAGCCGGGCACCTGCATCGCCGGCTACAACAACATCCGCTTTGATGACGAGTTCATTCGCTTCCTGTTCTATCGCAACCTGCATGATGCCTACGCCTGGCACTGGCAAAACGGCAATTCGCGCTGGGACATTCTGGACGTGGTGCGGGCCACCTATGCCCTGCGGCCTGAAGGCATCCAATGGCCGCAGCATGAGGACGGCAAACCCAGTTTCAAGCTGGAAGACCTGACACGGGCCAATGGTCTCATGCACGAAGCCGCGCACGACGCGGTTTCAGATGTGCTGGCCACCATCGCCCTGGCGCGTCTGATCAAACAGAAGCAGCCGCGGCTGTTTGCCTTCTTCCTCAAGCTACGCAATAAACGTGAAGCGGCCAGGCTGTTGGATTACCGGC
>WGBZ01000184.1 GCA_015494035.1 Lysobacterales bacterium
CAGATGTGTATAAGAGACAGCAACTGGGCGCACCCACCGACCACCCCCAAGGGCCTGAAATGCCGCGTGCGGGTCAAACAAATTCCCGGTGGTGGCGTGGTTGACGCCAGCATCAGCACGCCTTGTAACGCCGATGCGCTGGTAAAAAAATCCATCATCAACGCCGTCAAACGGTCTGATCCATTACCCTATACCGGCTTTGAAGAAGTGTTTGAACGCACGCTGAGCTTTACCTTTACGTATGATGGGGAAAACTGATTCCCACGTGAATGAACTTAAAGCGGTTCGTCTGGCCAAAAAACCATGTTGGACACAATTCATGTTGGACACAATTACGGACAAAACCACGGATAACGCCATGAAAAAAGTCACGTTCCTGTTTGCCTTGCTCTTTCTTGCCCACGGCGCCCGCGCCGAACTGGAAATTGTGATTTCCGGCGGCTCGGCCAGCGCCGTGCCCATCGCCATTGTGCCATTGCCTGGCAGCGAATCCATGCCCACGGACATGACCGCCGTGATTCGCAACGACCTGGCCCGCACCGGCCAGTTCAAACCGCTGACGGACGATGCCATGCCCACTTATCCCCGCCGTGACGAAGACGTGAAATTTGGCGACTGGCGCATGGTCAAGGCCGATTACCTGGCTTTCGGGGACATCAAGGCCGTGGACGATGAATACTACTACCTTGATTTCCGCCTGTTTGATATCACCAACCAAAAACGCGTGCTGGCTTTTCGCCTGCCGGTGCACAAGGCCGAGCTGCGGGCCGGGGCGCATTACCTGGCTGATCGTATTTATCAGGCCGTGCTTGGTATTCCCGGGGCTTTTTCCACCCGCATCGCCTACGTCACGGCCGTTCCTGAGAATGGCGGCCTGACCTATCGCCTGATTGTGGCCGATTCCGATGGCTACAACCCGCAGCCGCTGGTAACCTCGCGCGAGCCGCTGCTGTCACCGGCCTGGTCGCCCGATGCCCGGCGGCTGGCTTACGTGTCTTTTGAAAAGGGCAATTCAGCCATCTACATTCAGGACGTGGCCACCGGCGAGCGGCAACTGGTTTCCGGCTTCAAGGGCATCAATGGCGCACCGGCGTTCTCGCCCGATGGTCGCCAACTGGCCATGACCTTGTCCAAAGGCGGCAACCCGGATATTTACGTGAAGGACCTGGTCACCGGCACCCTGCGACAGATCACCCGGCACTGGGCCATTGATACCGAACCGACCTGGAGCGCGGACGGCAAAAGCCTGTTTTTTACCTCGGACCGGGGCGGTCGGCCGCAAATTTATCGCGTCAGCGCCAGCGGCGGTTCGCCCAAACGGGTGACTTTTGAAGGCGATTACAATGCCCGCGCCAAGCTCTCGCCCGATGGCGAATACCTGGCCACTGTGCATGGCAACAAGAACGATTACCGCATTGGCGTGTTACACCTGAAATCCGGCGCCATGCAGACCGTTTCCGATGGCCGCCTGGATGAGTCACCCAGTTACGCGCCCAATGGCAGCATGATCCTGTACGCGGCCAAAACCGCCGAAGGCAAGGGCGTACTGATGGCCACTTCCGCCGACGGGCAGACCAAGAACGAATTGTTTATCCCCAACGGCTCGGTGCGGGAACCGGCCTGGTCGCCCTTGCTGCGCAAACCGGCGGGCGTTAGTCAGTCGCAACGTCCCTAGAATCTGGACGAAGCAGGTTATGTCGGAAATGTTCGAGAACAAGGTGGAGTTCGCAGCTAATAGCCGGCTATTGACCAGAACTTCAATGCAGTTATCAGACATTTCAGGTATGAAAAGCGAGTTCACGATTCGATCAGAGGTTCCCTAAGTGTGCGTGTTCCACTCAGCCGCCAGTCCCCAAGCCAACCGGCAGGAACGCTTCAGCCTGCAGCTGAATACGTTCACCCTGGACTGCCAGGTGAATTATTCTGCTCGTCGCCAGCGCAGCATTGCGGTGCGCGTTCTCGACCCATCGCGGTTACGGGTCAACGCGCCTGGGCACTACACCCAGGCCCAGGTGCGGGCCTTTCTAAACAGCCGCCAGCGGTGGCTGAGCCGGCAAATCGCCAGCCTGCAGGCCCGGCCTTGCCCGTGGTCGGGGCACTGCCGGGATAACAGCCTCCACCCCTTTCTGGGACAAGCCGTGCAACTGCGCTGGCACACCGGAAACCACAAACGCGTGCGCATCAGCGGAACACCTCCGACCCTGGTGGCTCACGTGCCGGCGACCCTGCCGGTGGCGGAAACCGAAGCGAAGGTCACTGCCTGCCTGCAACGCTGGTACCGGCAACAGGCCGAAGCCCTGTTCGCCCAACGCTTGCAGCACTGGGTTGACCGCATTGACTGGCTGCAACAGCCGCCTGTGCTGAAACTGCGCCGCATGCGCAGCCGTTGGGGCAGTTGCTCAAGCCGCGGCCACATCACCCTCAACACCCATTTGATCCAGACACCGCCCGAGTGCCTTGACTACGTGATCGTGCATGAACTGTGCCACCTGCGCGAAATGAACCACGGACGGGCATTCCATGCCCTGCAGGCAGGCATTCTGCCGGACTGGAAAACGCGTAAAAACACCCTCACCGCCTTTCCCTTGCCAGATCATTGACCCCGGCGGCTAAAAACGATGGGGTTTTGGCCGGATGAACAACGATTGCCAGACAAGGCATTTGCGCACCAACAGGCCGCTCGCTAGAATGACTCTTTTCTTCCTGAGTGCCGCTGCATGCTTTCTGCCACACCCAGACTGCGAATTTTGACCGCCATTTCCTGCCCCGTGCTTTTGCTGCTGCTGTTGGCCAGCACGGCCAATGCCGGTGAAATATCCGACAGCCGGCCAGCTTCAAAACAGGGGCTGCCACCAGATCAACCACTGGAAACCTGGCCAGGCCCTGACGCACAAACGAGAACTAAAACCACCGACCGCGTTCCGCTCAAAGTGCTGAACAATACCAGCATCACCGAAGGTGTTTTCACTTCGTATCAAGTCAATGTTGATGCCAACGGCAACAACATTCCCGGCGATGCGGCCAATGAGCCTTCCCTGGCCGTGGATCCGACCAACCCCAACCGCCTGGCCATTGGCTGGCGCCAGTTTGACTCGGTACACAGCTCCTTTCGCCAGGCCGGCAACGGCTGGAGTGAGGATGGCGGCCTGACCTGGCACAACAACACGGTGTTTGAACCCGGCGTTTTCCGCTCCGACCCGGTGCTGCGTGCTGACAAGAACGGGCGTTTTTATTACCAAAGCCTGAAAGTGGAAAACCTCAACCAGCCCAATGAATCGCTCACCGAAGACCTATGGATTTCTGATAACGGCGGCCAAAGCTGGAGCGGGCCGACTTTTTCCTATGGCGGCGACAAGCTGTGGTTTGCCATCGACAACACCGACGGCCCCTACGCGGGCAGTATTTACAATATCTGGAATATTGCCGGTAATCAGTACGCCCCGCGCACCTTTAACTATTCCGCCAACGGCAGCGTGTTTGCTCCACCCCTGTTGCTGCCCACGCAGCCGGTATTTGGCACCATTACGGTGGGCAACGAAGGCGAAATCTATGCCGTAGGCGTGGTGTATGGGCAAAACAGCCAGCAAATCTGGCTACTGAAGGCCGACTCGCGCGACTCGGCGGGCAACCCGGTCTTCAACCAGCTGACGCCGGTCAATCTGGGCGGCGAACTGCTGCTTGGACATTTCATCAACCCGGTGGGGCTGGCCGGTCAACTGTGGGTGGATGTGGACCGCAGCAACACGCCCCGCCGTGGCACCGTGTACGTGGCAGCCTCTGTTGACCCACCCGGGCCAGACACGCTGGATGTGATGCTGGCCCGCAGCACCGACGGCGGGCGCAGTTTCGAACCACCGGTGCGCGTTAATGACGACCCGCTTGATGCCTACAATACGCAGTGGTTTGGCACCCTGGCTGTGGCCCCCAATGGCCGCATTGACATACTCTGGAATGACACCCGCAACGCGCTGACGCAAAACCCGGCCGCGGTCAAATCCCAACTGTTTTTTGCCAGTTCCTACGACAATGGCCGCAGTTTCACCCGCAACCGGCCCGCCAGTCCCTTGTTCAACCAGTACCTGGGCTACCCTCAACAGGACAAGCTGGGCGATTACTACGACATCATTGGTGCCGATGACGGCGCTCACCTGGCCTGGGCAGCCACCTTCAACAACGAGCAGGACGTGTACTACCTGCACGCGAAACCGGCGGCCATTGCCGAAAACCCGGCCTTCCCGGCCTGGCTGATGGACAACGTCTGGCAACACCCGGATTACCCACGCCAGGGCATCGTCAGCAAAACCTATATCAGCCCGGCAGGGCAGGCCATCGCCTTTGATGCCATTTTCAGTTATCGCCCCGACGGCAGCCCGTTGTGGCTGGTCATGCAAAGCGCCATTCCCCCACATGGCGACACCTACACCTTGCCCATCTATCAACCCACGGGTGATTTATCCGGCAATGGCCCCACGCTGCACGTCATTGGCCTGGCCACCAAATCCCGGCTGCGCGATGCCAACGGCGATTTGATCGCCAAGCGGCTGCATTACCGCCTGGATTTCAGCGAAGCGGTCATGGCCCAGGCCCAGGCCCTGATTGGCTCGGCGGATCAGCTTGACGAAAACGCCTGGCGCCAGTCGCCGTTGTTTGGCCAACTGCGTGAACTGGATCTGCAGACCCTGATCCCCGGTCAGCAGCCGCGCGCCCTTTTCTGCTCACCAGCCGCCGCCGGGTTGGAAAGCGAAGGCGAAACCGCCGAAGGACGCCTGGGCTATGTGTTTGCCAGAGGCGGCCGAACATTTGTCACCGGCGCGGACTTCACCTACCAGAAAACCGTTGACGGCCAGGGCAACCAGCAGCCGGTGCTGGACGCCAATGGCCGTGCCATTCCCACCTGGTGGGTGTACGACAACGGCCCTCAACCGGCGCCAGGCTTTGACGGCCAAAGCGCTTCCCTGCAGGTTTATCAGCCCAATACGGGCAATGGTTTTTTTGTCGCCACGGCCACCGACCACGGCATCAGTCCGGTGCACACGGAAAACCTGACCGTCTCCGGCCAGCAGCTGCTTATCCAACGCGACAACGACGCAACAGAAACCCTCAGGCCCCTGGCTGCCAATGCCTTTTGTGGCCAATAACAGCTATTTTGCCGGCATTTCCGGGTTCATTTCTGGGTTTGGGTGCGGCTTTGCGCTATCATAGCGGCTTTGTTTATTCCGGCTTTCTGAACCCATGAAAACTTCCCGCTTTCACCTTGTCACGCGCAAGGAAACCCCGGCTGATGCCGAAATTGTTTCCCATCAACTGATGATCCGCGCCGGCCTCATCAACAAGCTTGGTGCCGGGCTCTATACCTGGACGCCGTTGGGCCTGAAAGTGCTGCGCAAGGTGGAAAAAATCGTGCGCGAGGAAATGGACAACACCGGCGCCCTGGAAGTGCTGATGCCGGCGGTGCAGCCGGCCGAACTGTGGCAGGAAACCGGCCGCTGGGAAGAGTTCGGCGGCCAGCTGCTGAAAATCACCGATCGCGCCGGGCGCGATTACTGCTTTGGCCCCACGCACGAGGAAGTCATCACCGACTTTGCCCGCAAGGAAATCAAGAGCTACAAGCAGTTGCCTGTTAGCTTTTACCAGATACAGACCAAGTTCCGCGACGAAATCCGGCCCCGTTTTGGCGTCATGCGAGCGCGCGAATTTCTCATGAAGGATGCCTATTCGTTTCACATTGACGAGAACAGCCTGAAGCAGACCTATCAGGACATGCACGACGCCTATTGCCGGATTTTCGAGCGCATCGGCCTGAAATACCGGGCGGTGGACGCCGATTCCGGCGCCATCGGCGGCAGTGGCTCGCAGGAATTTCACGTGATTGCCGACTCCGGTGAGGACGCCATTGCCTATTCGGACAGCGGCGATTACGCGGCCAATATCGAAAAAGCCGAAGCCCTGCCACCGACATCACCTCGCCCGGCACCGACGGCCGAGCTGAGGGTGGTGGACACGCCCGATGCGCGCACCATTGACGAGGTAGCCAGCGCCTTGCAGGTACCAAAAGAGCGGATTCTGAAAACCTTGCTGGTGGAAGGCAAAGACGGCCCGCTGGCACTGGTATTGCGTGGCGATCACGAACTGAATGAAGTCAAGGCCGATCACCTGCCACAGGTCAAGTCACCGTTGCGTTTTCTCAACAACGAAGAAGTGCGCCAGGTGGCCGGCTGCGCCCCCGGCTCTGTGGGCGTCAAAGACCTGTCGGTGCCGGTGATCGCTGATCACAGCGCCGCCAACATGGCCGATTTTGTCACTGGCGCCAATGAAGATGGCAAACACCTGACTGGCGTCAATTGGGAACGCGATGCACTCTTCACCGACGTGGCAGACATCCGCAACGTGGTGGAAGGCGACCCATCTCCGGACGGAAAAGGCACCCTGAAATTTGCCCGTGGCATTGAAGTGGGCCACATTTTCCAGCTGGGTGACAAGTATTCCAAGGCCATGAACGCGGTGGTGCTGGGTGAGGACGGCAAGTCCGTGCCCATGAAAATGGGCTGCTACGGCATTGGCGTTTCGCGCATTGTGGGGGCGGCCATTGAACAAAACCACGATGACAAGGGCATCATCTGGCCGGCGGCCATCGCCCCGTTTCAGGTGGCGATTTTGCCCATGAACATGCACAAGTCCGAACGCGTCAAGGCCACGGCGGAAAAACTGCACGATGCCCTGCAGCAAGCCGGGGTTGAGGTGTTGCTGGATGACCGCAAGATTCGCCCTGGCGCCATGTTTGCCGACGCCGAACTGCTGGGTATTCCCTGGCATGTGGTGATTGGTGACCGCTCACTGGATGCGGGCGAAGTGGAAGTCAAATCCCGAAAAACGCTACAAAGTGAAAACATGCCATTGGATTCTGTGGTATCTTTCCTGTTGCAACAAACCACCACAGCACAATGACCAAACCGCCAAAAACCAACGCAGCCAGCCTGAAAGAGTCCGCCATTTTTTTCAAGAACGCGCTGCTCAAGCCCAAGGAAGTGGGCTATATCCTGCCCAGTTCCCGTTACCTGATTCGCCGCATTGCCGAAGTGGCCGAGTTGGCCAGCAAAAAACACGCCGTTGAACTGGGGCCGGGCACCGGCGGCACCACGCGGGGCTTTCTGGCCGCGCTGCCTGCGGATGGAAAACTGATCGCCATCGACGTCAACGAGCAGTTTATTCTGCACCTGCAAAAAGACATACACGACCCGCGCCTGATTCTCTGCCATGACAGCGCCGAGCGCTTACCGGAAATCCTGCAGGAAAACGGCTGGCCGCATTGCGACGTGGTGATTTCAGGCATTCCTTTTTCCACCTTGCCCGATGGCATCGGTCAAGCGGTCATGCAGTCCATTTACGACAGCTTGTGTGATGGCGGCACCTTTGTCGCCTACCAGTTGCGGGA
>WGBZ01000185.1 GCA_015494035.1 Lysobacterales bacterium
ACTGAACCCGGACCAGTTGCGTCATTTCGACCGCTTTCTGGATGAACCGGACACGCGCATCTGGCAGTGGTTACTGGGGCGCAGCCAGCCGGAAAGCCCCGCTTACCAACACTTTGTGGATGCCATTCGGGCGCTGACATGAAACACGCGGTGAAAGAACGCACACAACGTCTGGTGGTGCCAGTGGGCTCGGTGCTGCTGGGCGCCGGTGATGTGGTGGTGCAGTCCATGACCAACACCGATACCGCCGATGCACAGGCCACTTTTCAGCAGGTGCATGAGTTGTGGCAGGCCGGTTCCGAACTGGTGCGCATCACGGTCAACAATGAAGCCGCTGCCGAGGCCGTGCCGGAAATCATTGACCGGCTGGGCGCGGCCGGTTGCCAGGTGCCTGTGGTGGGGGATTTTCATTACAACGGCCACGAACTGTTGCGAAAATACCCGAAAACCGCCGAAAAGCTGGCAAAATTCCGCATCAATCCGGGCAATGTGGGTTTTGGGCGGAACAAGGACAAGCAGTTTGCCGAAATCATTACCATCGCCAAAGACCTGGAAAAACCGGTGCGCATCGGCGCCAACTGGGGCTCGCTGGATCAGAAAATACTGGCCCAGATGATGGACGAAAACGCGCGCCGCGAGGTGCCGCAATCGGCCGAAGTGATTATGCAGGAAGCCCTGATCCACTCCGCGTTGGACAGCGCCGGGCAGGCCCTTGACCTGGGCTTGAGTGAAAACCAGATCGTCATTTCCTGCAAGGTCAGCAACGTCCAGAGCCTTATCGCCATTTATCGCAAACTCCACCAGCGTTGCGATTTCCCCTTGCACCTGGGCCTGACCGAGGCCGGCATGGGCAGCAAGGGCATTGTCGCCTCCACCGCGGCCCTGGCGGTTTTGTTGCAGGAAGGCATCGGTGACACCATCCGCATTTCACTCACGCCCGAACCTGGTCAAAGCCGCACGGAAGAAGTGGTTGTGGCCCAGGAACTGCTGCAAAGCCTGGGCGTGCGGGCCTTTGCGCCCATGGTCACGGCCTGCCCGGGTTGTGGCCGCACCACCAGCCAGTTCTTTCAGGAGCTGGCCCAGAAAACCACGCACTACATCCGCCAGCACATGCCTACCTGGCGTGTACAGCACCCGGGGGTGGAAAACCTCAGTGTGGCGGTGATGGGCTGCATCGTCAATGGCCCCGGTGAATCACGCCATGCCGATATTGGCATTTCCCTGCCAGGCACCGGAGAATCGCCGGCAGCGCCCGTGTTTATTGATGGCAAAAAAGTCACCACCTTGCGCGGTGACAACATCAGCGACGAATTTCTCGACATCATCGGCCAATACGTGCAAACGCGTTATGGCCGGGCAAAAACACCTTCCTGAAACCAACCCAGACGGGGACACCAACATGAGCAAGAAAGTCAAACAGTTTATTGGCGGCCAGGCCATCGAAAGCCAGACCAGCGAGTGGTTGCCCGTGGACAACCCGGCCACCGGCGAAGTGATTGCCGAAGTGCCCATGGCCACCCAGGACGAAGTGGAGCAGGCCGTGGCTTCGGCCAAAAAAGCCTTCGAAACCTGGAAAGAGGTGCCGGTGACCAAACGCGCCCGCATCATGCTTGATTACCAGGCGCTATTGAAAAAACACCACGATGAACTGGCTGAAATTCTGGCCGAGGAAACCGGTAAGACCTTTGAAGACGCCAAGGGGGATGTCTGGCGTGGCATTGAAGTGGTGGAACACGCGGCCAATGCGCCCTCCCTGATGATGGGCGAGTTTGTGGAAAACGTCGCCAACGGCATTGACAGCTACAGCCTCATCCAGCCGTTGGGGGTGTGTGCGGGCATCACCCCGTTCAACTTCCCGGCCATGATCCCCTTGTGGATGTTCCCCATGGCGCTGGTGTGCGGTAACACCTTTGTGCTGAAACCCTCCGAGCAAGACCCGAACACGCCTATGCGCCTGGCCGAACTGCTGTATGAAGCCGGCGTGCCACGCGATGTGCTGCAAGTGGTGCACGGCGGTAAACAACAGGTTGACCAGCTGTTGCAACACCCGGACATCAAGGCCATTTCCTTTGTTGGCTCGGTGCCGGTGGCCGAACACATTTACCGCACCGGCACGCAGCACCTGAAACGCGTGCAGGCCTTTGCCGGAGCCAAGAATCACATGGTGGTGATGCCCGATGCCAACAAGCAGCAGGTCATCAACAGCATTGTCGGGGCGTCCTGCGGGGCGGCCGGTCAGCGCTGCATGGCCATTTCCATTGCCGTGCTGGTGGGCGAGGCCAACGAGTGGATTGACGACATCAAGGACGCCATGGCTCAGCTCAAACCCGGCCACTGGAAAGACCCTTCAGCCGCTTACGGGCCGCTCATCAACAAGCAGGCCAAGGCGCGTGTCGAGGGCTTGATTGCCAAAGGCGTTGAAGAAGGGGCCGAGCTGCTGTTGGATGGGCGTAACTACCAAGTGGACGGCTTCCCTGATGGTAACTGGGTTGGCCCGACCCTGTTCAAGGGCGTGCAACCGCACATGAGCATCTATCAGGAGGAAATTTTTGGCCCGGTGCTGGGGCTGATGTCCGCCGAGAGCCTGGAAGATGCCATCGATCTGATCAATAACAACCCCTATGGCAATGGCACCTCCATCTTTACCGATTCCGGTGCCGCCGCGCGCAAGTTTCAGCATGAAATCCAGGTGGGTCAGGTGGGCATCAATATTCCCATTCCGGTGCCGCTGCCCTTCTTCTCATTTACCGGCTGGCGCAAGTCGTTCTATGGCGACCAGCACGCCTACGGCAAGCAGGCGGTGCGATTCTACACCGAAACCAAAACCGTCACCGAACGCTGGTTTGAAGACGATATTCCCGATGGCCACCACGGCCCCAACATGACCATCAGCATGAAATAGGCCCGCCACTATGGACTTTAACCTGACTGAAGACCAGATCGCGTTTCGTGAAGCCGCGCGGGAATTTGCCCAAAAAGAAATGGTACCGCATGCCGCCGAGTGGGATAAAAACGCCGTCTTTCCCGTGGATGTGATCAAGAAAACCGGTGAACTGGGTTTTCTGGGCCTGTATTCGCCGGAAGAATACGGCGGCCTGGGGCTGAAACGGCTGGATGCCTCCATCATTTTCGAGGAAATGAGCAAGGCTTGCACGTCCACCACGGCCTACCTGACCATTCACAACATGTGCGCCTGGATGGTGACGACTTTTGCCAATGAGGCCCTGGCCAGTGAATGGGGGCCAAAACTGACCGCCGGGGAATTGCTGGCATCGTATTGCCTGACCGAACCCAATGCGGGCTCGGACGCCGCTTCACTGCGGACCACCGCCGTGCGCGAAGGCGACGAATACGTCATCAACGGCTCCAAGGTGTTTATTTCCGGGGCCGGTTCCACCGACGTATTGGTGCTGATGGCCCGCACCGGCGGGGAAGGGCCCAAAGGCATTTCCAGCATTCTGGTGCCAGCCGATGCCGAAGGCATTCATTACGGCAAGAAGGAAGAAAAGATGGGCTGGAATTCCCAACCCACCCGCATGATTACCTTTGAAAACGTGCGCGTTCCGGTGAGTCATTTGATCGGCGAGGAAGGCATGGGTTTCAAATACGCCATGAAAGGGCTGGACGGTGGCCGCATCAATATTGCTTCATGCTCCCTGGGCACCGCCCAGGCGGCCCTGGAAGAAGCCCAGGCCTACCTGCTGGAACGGCAGCAATTTGGCCGCCCACTGGCCAGTTTCCAGGCCCTGCAGTTTCGTCTGGCCGATATGGCCACCGACTTGATTGCCGCCCGCAACATGGTGCGTCTGGCGGCCTTCAAGCTGGATGAAAAGCACCCCGAAGCCACGGCCTACTGCGCCATGGCCAAGCGCTTTGCCACCGATGTGGGGTTTGAGGTCTGCAACCAGGCACTGCAACTGCACGGCGGCTATGGCTATATCAAGGAATACCCGGTAGAACGACACGTGAGGGATACCCGGGTGCACCAGATTCTGGAAGGCACCAATGAAATCATGCGCCTGATTGCGGCCCGCAGACTGCTGCGCGAAGGCGCGCTGGAAGTGATTCAGTGAGGGACATCGCATGAGCACGGCAAGCGAAACCACTGAGGCCATTCTGGTCGAGCAGCGCGGCGGATTGGGAGTATTGACCCTCAATCTGCCCAAGGCGCTCAATGCCCTGAATCTGGACATGATTCAGCGCCTGCAAGCGCAGCTGGATGACTGGCGGGAGGACGATGCCGTTCAGGCTGTATGGCTGCAAGGCGCCGGTGAGCGGGCTTTCTGTGCCGGTGGTGACATCCGCAAGCTTTATGACTCGATGACCGAGGCCTCCACCGGGCAGGTGCCTGAGTACGTGTTGGACTTCTTTACCCGGGAATATCGCCTGGATTACACCATTCACACCTACCCCAAGCCGATCATAGCCTGGGGCGATGGCATTGTCATGGGTGGCGGTATTGGTGTCATGGGCGGAGCCAGTCACCGGGTGGTGACCGAACGATCCCTGCTGGCCATGCCCGAAGTGAGCATTGGCCTTTACCCGGACGTTGGCGCGTCCTGGTTTTTCAATCGCATGCCCGGTCAACTGGGCCGGTTTCTGGGCATGACAGGCGCGCGCATGAACGCCGCCGATGCCATTTTTGTCAAACTGGCTGACCGGTTTATTGCCAGTGAACGCAAGGCATCCGTGCTGGATTCCCTGGCAGACAAGTCGGAGCTGGATGGTCGCCTTATCACTTCCGTGTTGCGTGAGCACGAAACGGCCAGTCAGGATCAGCTCACCCCATCGGCCCTGCGGGAACACTACGACCGCATTCAAGCCGTGCTGGATACCGACAGCGTGCCGGCCATCGTGGACAATTTCCGCCCGCTGGCAGCGTCTGACAAACCCGAAGACAAATGGTTGGGCCATGCGGCCAAAGGCCTGCTGAAAGGTTGCCCGGTCACGCCTTTTCTGGTGGACGAGCAAATCCGCCGTGCCAGGCATGGCTCGTTGGCCGATGCCTTCCGGCAGGAGCTGGTCATGTCCACCCAATGCGCCATGCACCCGGATTTTCGCGAAGGCATTCGTGCCTTACTGATTGACAAGGATGGCCGGCCCCAATGGCAGTTTGCCTCGGTGCATGATGTCCCGGCCGATTACCTGGCCGAACATTTCCAGGCGCCGTGGCAGGGGCCGCACCCCCTAGGGAAGCTCTGATCGAATCATGAACTCGCTTCTCACGCCTGAAATGTCCGATAACTGTGTTGAAGTTCTGGCCAATAGCCGGCTATTAGCTGCGAACTCCGCCTTGTTCTCGAACATTTCCGGCATAAGCTGCTTCGTCCAGATTCAATCAGCGCTTCCCTAAGGATTTCTTTTTGTTTTCTATCCACCCGGTTGCCTGTTGGTAATCGGGTTTTTTATGCCAATCAACTTCCAGTCACTGCTGCTTACTGTCAGGCTTGTGGCAGCAGAGATGGGCACATCTCACGTGTATCTCGTATAATGACTGGTTAATCATCCGGCGACACAGGCCAAAATAGATGATTGCCGGGATAATCATTCGTAACTCCTGAGAGCCTTTCAGCATGCACACCTATTTAAATCTTCTGCACAAACTGCTCGAGGAAGGAACGGTCAAGGACGATCGTACCGGAACGGGAACGCGCAGCATCTTCGGGCATCAGATGCGATTTGACCTCAGCGCCGGTTTTCCTTTGTTAACCACCAAAAAATTGCATTTGAAATCTATCATTCACGAACTGTTATGGTTTCTTTCAGGAGACACCAATATTCGTTACCTGAAAGAAAACGCGGTGCGCATTTGGGACGAATGGGCCGATGAGAATGGTGAGCTGGGGCCGGTATATGGCCACCAGTGGCGCTCCTGGGGTTGCCCCGATAGCCGCGCCATCGATCAGATCACTCAGGTGGTGGAGCAGATAAAAACCAACCCGGATTCGCGCCGCTTGCTGGTGACAGCCTGGAATCCCTGTCAGGTTGATGACATGGCCTTGCCACCGTGTCACTGCCTGTTTCAGTTTTACGTGGCCGATGGCAAGCTGTCCTGCCAGCTGTATCAGCGCAGTGCAGATGTGTTTCTGGGCGTGCCCTTCAATATCGCTTCCTATGCCTTGCTGACCTTGATGGTGGCCCAAGTGACGGGCCTGCAGGCGGGGGATTTTGTGCATACCCTGGGCGATGCCCACCTCTACAGCAATCACCTGGAACAGGCGCGCGAGCAATTGCGCCGAAGCCCGCGGAAATTGCCGCGCATGCAATTGAACCCGGCGGTCAACAACCTGTTTGATTTTACCTTCGCCGATTTTTCGTTACAGGACTATCACCCGCACCCGCACATTAAAGCGCCGGTGGCTGTCTAAGGAAGCTCTGATCGAATCATGAACTCGCTTCTCACACCTGAAATGTCCGATAACTGCGTTGAAGTTCTTGCGAATAGCCGGCTATTAGCTGCCAACTCCGCCTTGTTCTCGAACATTTCCGGCATAACCTGCTTCGTCCAGATTCAATCAGCGCTTCCTTGGGGAAGCTCTGATCGAATCATGAACTCGCTTCTCACACCTGAAATATCCGATAACTGCGTTGAAGTTCTTGCGAATAGCCGGCTATTAGCTGCCAACTCCGCCTTGTTCTCGAACATTTCCGGCATAACCTGCTTCGTCCAGATTCAATCAGCGCTTCCCTAATGTTTACCTTGATTGCGGCCATGGACAGGAACCGGCTCATTGGTGCCAACAATGAATTGCCGTGGCGGCTGCCTGCTGATTTGCGGCACTTCAAGGCCTGCACCCTGGGCAAACCGGTGTTAATGGGGCGTAAAACGTGCGAATCCCTGCCTTTTGCCCTGCCCGGGCGCCAGAATCTGGTGCTGACGCGCAATCCCGGTTTTGCCCGCGACGGCTTCCAGCGGGTGGAGAGTGAGGAACTCATGCAGTGGCCAGCGGAGGAAGTCATGGTCATTGGCGGGGCCACCGTTTACCGCCAGTTTTTGCCCCTGGCCTCACGCTTGCTGATTACGCACATTGACCACGAGTTCAGCGGCGATACCTGGTTCCCGGCCTGGGACCCCGATCAGTGGCAAGCAGTTTCCCGCATCCACCACCCGGCCGATGAGAAGAATCCCTGGGCCTGTGAGTTTGTCGAGTACCGCCGCCGGGACCACAGCGTGCCGGCGGTACACAGCCAGCCCACTGATGACGAACCTGAACAACGCGGTGGCCAGTGCGATGACCACTGAAATCATCAGCACAAACAAAGCGGGAGAGTGGGTGATTCATACACCGCAGTTAACCCCGGAAGACAGCTGGTTTGACCACCAATACTGGCTGGATCAGGGGCGCTTACTGGGTGCCAGTTCCGGTCGCGGCTCGGCCTGGATGGTGAAATCCCCCCAGGGCAAATGGATGCTGAGGCATTATTTCCGTGGTGGTTTGCCGGCTCGCATAATTCGTGACAGGTATATTTGGCAGGGCCTGGAAAAGACCCGTGCGGTGGCAGAATGGCGCTTGCTGCAACGCATGAGCCAACAGGGTTTGCCTGTGCCGCAGCCGGTGGCGGCACGCGTGCAGAAAAAAGGGTTTTTCTACACCGCTGACATTCTCATGCAGTTTGTGCTGCATGAGCAGACTTTCACCCGGTTTCTCAATAGCGAAGCCGCCAGCGGTGAGCTGGCCAACTGGCAAAAGGTGGGTCGTGCGATAGGTCAGCTGCACGGTCACGGTTATTTTCATGCCGACCTGAATGCGCACAATATTTTGTTGTCCAAGGACCTGGCCTGGTTGATTGACTTTGACCGTGGGCGCTACCTCGGGGAACCACAGGGTATGAAGATGACTGACAGCCAACCGGAACGCACACCGCTGACACCCTGGCAGCGAGACAACCTCAAGCGGTTGCGGCGCTCTATCCAGAAGGTGACGGTGGCCAGCAAAACGCCGCAAGGCACCGCGCAGTCCATTTCGTCGCCGGCCCTGGACGCCGGCTGGACGGCACTGATGGACGCCTATCACCAAAGCCGTGACGAGGCCATGCGTAAAATTGTTCATTCCTCAGCACCACAGCCATGAGTGCCACTACCCCTCAAGCCGTGACAGATCGCTTGGGCCGGCCAGTGCGGGATTTGCGCATTTCGGTCATGGACACCTGCAATTACCGCTGCCCGTATTGCATGCCGGCAGAAAAGTTTGACGACAATTACCAGTTCCTGCGCCCCCACCAACGCCTGAGCTTCGATGAAATCGTGGCCATCGCCGAGGCTTTTGCCTACCATGGCGTCAACAAGCTTCGCCTGACCGGCGGCGAGCCGTTGTTGCGCAAGAACCTGCCACAGCTGGTGCAGCGTCTGAACGCCATTGACGGCATTGAAGACATTGCCCTGACCACCAACGGTCTGTTGCTGAGCAGACAATTGCCCGATCTGGTGGCCGCAGGTCTGAAACGCGTCACGATCAGCCTGGATTCACTGGATGCTGAACAATACCGCCGGCTTTCAGGCAACCGGGGCGATTTACACACCGTACTGCGGGCCATTGACACGGCCGTGGCCAGCCCTTTGCAATCGGTCAAGGTCAACTGCGTGATTCAGCGCGGCGTCAACGAACAACAGGTCCTGCCGATACTGGAGCGCTTTCGCCACACCCCGGTGGTGGTGCGGTTTATCGAGTTTATGGACGTGGGCAATAAAAATGACTGGCACCGGGAACAGGTTATAACGGCCGCTGAAATCCTCGAAGTCATCCAGGCCCACTGGCCGTTGCTGCCGCTCAAGCCCAACTACCGGGGCGAAGTGGCCTCACGCTACGCCTATGCCGATGGCGGCGGTGAAATCGGCTTTATCACCAGCATCAGCCAGCCTTTTTGCGGCGATTGCTCCCGTGCCCGCCTGTCAGCCGATGGCAAGGTTTACACTTGCCTGTTTTCTTCCCGCGGCCATGACTTGCGGCCCTTGTTGCGGGCCGGAGCTGACGCAAAAGGTTCACATTCAACAGGCGCTGACTCGCTAAAAGAACCCCGGCCCCTGTCTGATAGCACCGTGGCGGCCCTGCGTCAGGCGGTGGCCGATATCTGGGCCCGGCGGACGGATCGCTACAGCGAGAAACGCAGCGAATTGCGGCAAAGCAGACGCAACAAAACCAGCAACAAGATCGAAATGTATGTGATCGGCGGCTAAAATGAGCCGCTGCCATAAAAAGAACAAAAAACAAGGACACAACAAATGACCCGTCTCACGCACCTGGATGAAAATAACAACCCGAGTATGGTGGACGTCAGCCACAAGGCCGTCACCCGTCGCAGCGCCACAGCGCAAAGTGTGGTGTTTCTGCCACCAGCAGTGCAAGCGGCGTTTCACGACGGTGAATTGATGACCCCCAAAGGCCCGGTTTTTCACACGGCCATCATTGCCGGTGTCCTGGCTGCCAAGCAAACCCACCATCTGATTCCTTTCTGCCACCCGCTGGGGATTGAAAACTGCAAAATTAACATGCAGCTGGATGATACAGGCAACGTGCGCATTCACTGCACGGTCACCGTCACGCACAAAACCGGTGTGGAAATGGAAGCCCTCACCGGCGCCAGCGTCGCCGCGTTGACGGTGTATGACATGTGCAAGGCCCTGTCCCAGGACATGGTGATCGGTGAAACCCGCTTACTGAAAAAAACCGGTGGTAAAAGCGATATCGACCACAGTAATGAGGATAACCAATGAGGCCGGAAATCAAATCAGCGCAGGACTCACCAGCCCGGCAGCTTACAGTCGAGCTTTACGGTCGCCTCAAGGATCAGCTCGGCTTCGTGCACAGCACACGTCAGACAACTGCCACCACGCCGGCCCAGTTGTGGCAGGAGCTGGTTGCCGAGAGGCTGCAGCAACACAAGGGTCTGGAAGCCGCGCAGCTGGCCCCGGAAAGCATCCGCCCGGTGATTAATGACACGTTTGCGGCCTGGGATGACACCCTGACCGAGGGTGACCGGGTTGCTTTCTTACCACCTTCTTCGGGAGGTTGATGTGTTTGCCCTCAGTCAACAGCCTATTAATGCCCAGTCCCTGCGCCAGCAATGCCAGGACCCGCAAGCCGGTGGATTCGTCTGCTTCGAAGGCTGGGTGCGCGATCATAATCAGGGCAAATCCGTCACCCGTCTGGCCTATGAGGCCTACCCGGCACTGGCCAAGAGCGAGGGCGAACGCATACTGGCTGAAGCCCGCCAGCGCTTTGATATTGTGCAGGCGGTCTGTGTGCACCGGGTGGGAATGCTGGACATCGGTGACATGGCCGTGTGGGTGGGCGTTTCTGCCGCCCATCGTGACGCCGCATTCAAGGCCTGTCGCTACATCCTGGATGAAGTGAAGTCCCGCGTGCCTATCTGGAAAAACGAAAGCTGGACAGACGGTGAATCCGGCTGGGTTGAACAGGAATAAGCCCATGGCGAAGGCCGCTTCGCACACATCATCGGATTTTGACGGCAAAGCCTATGCCAGGGCCTTGCCAGAGCTGCCTGGCATCTATCAGATGCTGGATGGTCACGACAAAGTCATCTACGTGGGCAAGGCGCGTAACTTGAGAAAACGCGTGGGCAGCTACTTCAGCGGACGGGCCAAAGACACCAAAACTATGCAGTTGCTGCGTCAGGTGGCCGCCATGCAGCACAGCATCACGCGCACCGAAGCCGAAGCCCTGCTGCTGGAAAACCAGCTCATCAAGAAATACAAGCCGCGTTATAACATTCTGCTCAAGGACGGCAAAAGTTACCCCTATATTTATCTGTCGGTGAACGACGACAAATACCCTTTACTGGAGTTTCGCCGAGGCGCCAAAACCAGTAAGGGCCGTTATTACGGTCCGTATCCCAGCGCCCAGGCGGTGCGTCACACGCTCAACCACCTGCAAAAGCTGTTTCGCGTGCGGCAGTGCAATAACCAGACCTTTTCCAACCGCTCCCGCCCGTGCCTGCAACACCAGATTGGACGCTGTTCGGCGCCGTGCGTTGGTTTGATCAGCCCGGAAGAATACCAGCGCCAAATCGATTACACCGAACAGTTTCTGCAAGGCAAAAGCGAGCACATCATCCAGCAGCTGGTGACGGAAATGGAAGCCCATGCCGAAAACCTGCGATTCGAGCAGGCTGCGGCGGTGCGTGACCAGATCCGCGAACTGAAGCAGATGCAATCGCAGCAGTTGATGGAAAACAACCGCGCGGTCAACCTCGATGTGTTCTGCCTGTTACAGGACTTTGGCGTCTCGGTGGTGACCCTTGGGGCCATCCGCAACGGCCAGGTGCTGGGGCACCGCAGCTTCTTTCCCAAGGCGCCGGCTGGCAGCAGCCCGGCGGCCATATTACAGGCGTTTCTCAGCCAGTATTACCTGGACAAGCCGGTGCCGGAAACTGTGATCAGCAATACCGCCGTGGCCGAGCCCGAGCTGCTGGGCGAAATGCTGTCGCAGCTGGGCGGGCGCAAGGTCAGTCTGGTTCACAAGCCGCGCGGGCAGCGACGGCGCTGGCTGGAATTGACCGAAACCAATGCCCGTAACGCCTTGCAACAAAAGCTCAGCAAGGTCGCCAACTGGCAGCAGAAATGGCAGACCTGGGAAAACCAGCTGGGACTGAAAGGGCCGGTGCAACGGGTGGAATGTTTTGATATCAGCCATTCACACGGCGAGCACACGCGTGCCTCCTGTGTGGTTTTTGATGTGAATGGCACCAACAGAAAGCTTTATCGCATTTACCGGATTTCCGGGATCACCGGCGGGGATGATTACGCGGCTATGCGTTCGGTGTTGGAAAAACGCCTGCAGTCGCTCAAAAAACATGCCCTGGAGTTGCCGGATGTGTGGCTCATTGATGGTGGCAAAGGGCAGGCCAACCAGGCCCGTCAGGTGTTGGCAGAGCACGGCATCGATGACATCGAAGTGATTGGCATTGCCAAGGATGAAAACCGCACAGCCGGTCAGGAGCGGCTGTTTGTGCTCAGCCAGGACCGGATGCTCAAGCCCGAATCACATTCCCTGCTGTCTCACATGGTGCAGTTTATCCGCGACGAAGCGCACCGCTTTGCCATCAGCGGGCACCGCAAGGCATTGACCAGGTCACGCAAAACATCGCCTTTGGAAGGCATCCCCGGTGTGGGCCAGCAACGCCGGTTGCGGCTGCTGAAACACTTCGGTGGCCTGCAGGGACTGGAAAAAGCCGGTATCGAGGAAATTGCCGCCATCCCGGGCATCAGCCGCGCCCTGGCTGAGAAAATTTACCGCCATTTACACCGTGCCGGTTGATTTTGGCCAGGCAACTGGCTACCCTTCGCCTAAGCCTTTCACCGTCACCCGCCCATGACCAAACACCTGCCTAATGCCTTGACCATTTTGCGCATCGCGCTGATTCCGGTGATGATTCTGTTTTTTTATTTGCCAGTGCCCTGGGGCCGCAAGGCCGCCACGGTGGTGTTTGTCCTGGCCAGCCTGACAGACTTTCTGGACGGTTATTTTGCCCGCAAGCACAAGACCTTTTCCCGTTTCGGGGCCTTTCTTGACCCGGTGGCCGACAAGCTCACCGTTTCCACCGCCTTGATCATGCTCCTGCAAAGCCACCCCACGATTCTGATGATGATTGCCACCCAGGTGATTATCGGCCGAGAGATCACCGTCTCGGCCCTGCGCGAATGGATGGCCGAGCTGGGCGAACGGGCCACCGTTGGCGTGGCCATGATTGGCAAGATCAAAACCGTGTTTCAGATGACCGCCATTGGCTTTCTGCTGTACAAGGACCCGATCCTGGGCTTGCCGGTTTTCCGCATTGGCCTGGTATTGCTCTACGTGGCCGCTGTTTTGACCTTGTGGTCCATGTTTGTTTACCTGAAAGCCGCCTGGCCAATGATGCGCATAAGTGATACTGACAGCCAGGGCAATGCAGAGCCGGTGGCCGAAAAAAGCGAATAAATGTGGTTGACAAAAACCACTTCCGCGATAAAATGTGCGTCCTCAAAGCGGGAATAGCTCAGTTGGTAGAGCACGACCTTGCCAAGGTCGGGGTCGC
>WGBZ01000186.1 GCA_015494035.1 Lysobacterales bacterium
GCCAGATTCTGGACGTGCACAACCTGAAGATTCTGGATCCGGTGCGCCTGGAAAGTGACATCAACCAGATTCCCGGAGTCATCACCAACGGCCTGTTTGCCCTGCGCTCCGCCGACGTGACCCTGGTCGCCACCCCGGATGGCGTACGCGTGCAAAAAGCCTGACCGTCTTGATCGGTTTTAACGCATGACCTTCTGTCGCAGACCTGTCCTGCGAAGCAGTGGCAGCATCAGTAGCACCATCAAAAACGGCAAGGCGGTGGGCGAAAGGGTCGGGACGGCCCGGGGTTCCGCCGCTGGGTCTGGCTCGAAATTGAAAAGGCTGTCA
This sequence comes from Lysobacterales bacterium, assembly GCA_015494035.1. GTDB lineage: Bacteria > Pseudomonadota > Gammaproteobacteria > Xanthomonadales > Marinicellaceae > S144-45. The sequence goes on from WGBZ01000186.1 coordinate 328, forward strand.
TCACCCGGCCCAAAAGCCAGGCGAATCTGATCCACGTGCATGCGTAAATCTCCATTCCAACCGGAGCCGACACCGGTGTTGACTGACCACACATAAGTGGTTCCCTGGCTTAAATCAGGGGGAACCGGATCCCCGGGGATTCCGCTTTGTTGACCGGATAACCAGTCATTGAGACTCAGGCTAAAATTCTGCACCACGCCGGTACTGCCGCCTGTGCACCAGTTGCAGTACATCCATAATTTTGTCGTGGCCGGATCAATGGTTCGACTCACCCATTGGTCTTCCGGCGCTGTTGCAATGCCTTGGTAAATATCCTCGTAAATCAATCGCCCCTGCGTGTCATCACTGGTGTCGGCTGGCGTGCCGCCGTCGTTGTACCAGCCAATACGCAGCACCGGGTGCAAGTGGCTGGCCACCGTGGTTACAGTGCTGTCACGGTAGTATTCAAACGCCAGTGTGGTGAGGTTCCCCAGCAGACGGGTGGGGTAATCAGCCGGGTTCCAGGCGTACTCAAAGTCCACCTTGTCCTGCCCTGCTGTGGTGAAGTTAACATCAAACTGCAAGGAGCCCAGACCGTTACGCGGTTGGGTTGTGGTGATAGCAACCGAGGCATCGCTGCGCTGGTTGACTACTGTCCAGCCTTGTGGGTTCGTGGGTGTCACGGTGACCGGTGTGATGGCGGCAAAGCCGGTTGCGGGCATACTCATGGATAGGACTGCGGCCAAAAAGGCGCAAACCACGCGTGTGCGTGCTGTTTTCATTTTTCCCTCCCCAGGGTGAAATGACCAGGCTACAGATTTATCACTTTAAAATAAAAAAGGCAAGCGGCCAATGCGTTAGGGAGCCAGAAACTCGGCAATGCTGTCTTTTTGTTGAAGGGCGTCGCGGTAGCCTAGTTCTATCAAGGTGGTGGTATAGGCCGGTTCAAACAGCAGGTAGCTGGGCATGCGCCAATCCTTGCCCCAGCCGCCGATAATTTTCAACAGGTTCTTGACCGGGCGGGGGATGGCCTCGGCGTGTTCGCGGGTAATGTCGCGCACGTCCCGGGAAGGCTTGATGACCAGGGTGTCGATGTGTCGCAAATGGGATTTTCTGCGTTCCGATGCTGGCAGCAGGCGCAAGGTGCGGTTGATGCGCTGCAAGCGCGACAGGTCAGACCACAGCGTGTCCATAAAGATGGTGTCCAGCAGGTAGCCGGCCAGTTCGCCCATGCTCGGGTATTCCACCGGCTGTTCGGGAGTTTCTATCGGGCTTTCATCGCGGGTGCCGATCACCAGAATCTTGTTCGCGCCCAGGTGAATGGCGGGGCTCAAGGGCGCCAGCAGGCGTATTCCACCGTCGCCGTAATACTGGTTGCCAATGCGCTGGGCGGGGAACAGAAACGGCAGCGCCGCTGACGCCAGGATGTGTTCTACGTTGATCTGTTCCCGACGACCGATGCGCCGGTAGCGTTGCCATTCATGCAAGTCAGCAGCACCCTGGAAAAATGTTTCGGCAATGGCGGTGGTGTAGGACGATGCGGTGATGGACAAAGCGCGCAGTTGGCGCGCCTCAATGGCGGATTCCAGTTTGTGCAGCTGCAGTTCGCGGCGCAATAATTCGGCCAGTGGCGTGTTATCCAGCAAGGAGCGCGGCGCGGCCACGCCCAGGCGGCCAAAGGCCAGCGCGGACAGGGCGCGAAGGCCGGTTTTCATCACGGTCCAGGCGTCGGTGCGGTAAATGTCCTGGCAATGCAGGCGACTCCAGAATAGCTCCAGCCGGTCGATGCCATAGGCAAATTCCTGCGCATGTGTGGCCAGCACGGCACCATTGATGGCACCGGCGGAAACACCGCAGACAATGGGAAACGGGTTGCTCTCGGCGTGATGATGGCCGCAAATTTCCGCGATGCCCTTCAACACGCCCACCTGATAGGCGCCGCGCGCGCCACCACCGGGCAGCATCAGGGCGGTTTTAGGTCTGGGGCGGGATTGGGGCATGATAGTCCTGGGTAAACACTGGTGATCAATTTGGTTTCTGGTGCTTTTATGCGCCTGCTTTTATGACCGGCAAAGGCGTATCAGGCTTTCATTGCCCCCTTTGCTTTTCACTGCTTGGCTGCCAGACAGGCTTTACTCTTCCTCGGTGCTTTTCGCGCTGTTTTGCGATACCTCATGCAGCAGTCGGGTGATTTCATCCTCGCGTGCATACAAGGCGCGTAATACTTCCTCAGAAAGTGCGGCCGGGTTTACACGTGCGTTTTCCCAGTACCCCGGGTTTGCCTGCCGAATGGCCGCCAGTGGCAGTCGGCCCAGCTGTTCGAGACCGGATTCGTGCAGCAGCGCGTTCACGCTCTCTTCGATTGTCAGCAGGTCGGGATCGGGTTCGCCGGTGGTCGGTTCAGGCGGTTCCAGACCGGCTGTTGCTACCGCCTTGTCGCCTTCGCTCCAACCCAGCCAGTCGGCCAGCCGGTTCACATCCCCGGCCATATTTTCCAGGCTCAGGCTAAAATCCGCCAGCGCATCAGCCAGGCCCGTGGACAGGCGCCACAGGGCGTAATGGCGGAAATACCCGTGTCGGCCGGGTTGGGGCGCCAGAAACGGAAAATCCGCCGCCAGCGCATTGCTCCACTGCATCAGCTCATAGGCATCGGGGTGGCTTTCATTGGCTTTTTCAGACTCGGGCAGGTGGCGCCGGGTGGAATGCCACAAAGCCTGTGGTTGACGGCGGATACTGACAATGCGGGCCTCGGGAAACTGCTCCCGCAGCCAGCTCAGGCGCAAATCCATGCGAGTGAACTTGATCACCGGCGTGCCGCTTGACTGGGCAATCAGCCAGTCAAGGTAATGTTTCAGCGCCGGCCAGGGCGCGTTGTTTTCCAGGTACAGCCGCCCGGTGGCAAAGTCACGCCGCCAGTGTTTTGCCAGCGCGTCAGTCAAGCCTCGATAGGGCAGCCAGTAATCGTGCACGTGCCGGTGGGAGCGTTGCGGGCGCGTGTAGGCAATGGCCGCGGGCAAATTGGGGTGTAAAGGTTCGTACCAGGCGGTGTATTCCGGCAGGCGGTCAAAAAGCTGCCACAAGGCCGTGGTACCCGAGCGGAACCGGCCCACCAGAAAAATCGGTGCAGGATTATCAGCCGAATCGTTTCCAGGCGATAAACCGCTAGGTATAACGCTCATGCTGAAC